>CANQDV010000029.1 GCA_947593955.1 uncultured Bacilli bacterium
ATTAGGTTAAATAATCGCCCTTCTATTAATTTATATAGATTATTTGTTGAGAATGATAACAATTAAAAATAAGCTTATTTTGTCATAAGAAAGCCTCTAGATTATCTAGAGGTTTCTTAATTTTTGAATCTTTCTTATTTCTTAGCTTTGTCTAAATACTTTGTAACTAAAGTTGATTTGTTAGAAAGCTTTTTTACTATTTCTTTACCTTCTAAGGCAATATTTTTTATTTCTTCATTACTATATGAAAGTGTTACTAAATCATGAATTAAATCATTTCGTTTATTTTTCCATTCTTTTACACTTTCTAATAGTTCAAAAGTCAAATGTTTTTTTAAATATTCATCTTTAAAAGCACGATTAAATTTAATCGCTTTTATCTTATTATTCAAAGTTGGATTTTTAATATTTACCTTGGCATGTCTAAGGATTGAGTCTGTTCTATCTTCCATAATAGCATATTCAATAAAAATCGCCTCGTAATAAAATTCGCTTGTCAAAGCACGCGTTAAAGCTTCATGTAATGTGCGATACTTTAAATTTTTTTCATAATTATTCATTTTTATCTACTACCTTTCTTTTTTATATTATTTTAATTTCTTTAAGCTCAAATATATTTTAGCTGTTGTAATCGCATCTGCTAATGCTCTATGAGCTTGAGAATTTTCTATTCCTAAAGTCTTTCCTACTTGAACCAATGTCATACTTTTAGAATCTATTTGTTCTTTATGCTTTCTTGCCATATGAAGGACATCAAAATATTCGTTATTAATTACTAAATTACTAAGTCTTCTAGCTCTTACTAAAAATTTGCTATCAAATGTCATACAATTATATCCAAGCAATATATTATTACCAACAAAATTTACAAATTTTGGAAATACTTCCCATATTCTTTTAGCGTCTTTTACCATTTCATTAGTAATACATGTTAATTCCTCAACATTTTTAGGTATTCTTTTTTTATAAGGATGAACTAACTCTTGAAATAAGAACTCCTTTTCTTCAACAATTTGACCATTAACAACTTTTATTGCAGCAATTTCTGTAATTGAATCCATAGTGTGATCTATACCTGTTGTTTCAACATCAAATGCAACAAAGCTATCAAAGTCAGCTTCAAGATGCTCTATAGGGACTGGATAATCATCTATTTTTATTTTTTCAGGTTGTTTTTTACGCTTCTCAACTTGTATACCTAAATAATTCATAAATTCATAATATTTTTCTCTATTTTCTTCAGATAATGGTAAATAAGGTTTTTGTTTTCTGTTAATAACTCTTTGAAACGATTCGTAATCATTCATTATAATATCATTTTGATTTAAATTAATAATATTTTTATATAAATTTTCTGCTAGATTATATCTTCTTGTCTTCGTATAGTAACTGGCTAAATCTTTTAGTATTTTTACATCATTACTAAACTCACTTAATAAATCATTAGCATAAGTTTCTGCCATCTCATAATTACAATCTGAAAAGTATGCATTTATTAATGCACATTTTATTTTATTCTTATCTTCAATATGTATTTTGTCAGATTCAAGAATAGCTAATGAATTAGAATATAAATAATTTCTATAATCTTTAGGAACATAATAATTACCAAAATAAGAATTAATAACATAAAATTCTTTTAATGGCGAAGTTAAAGTATTGGTAATCTCTAATATTCTATTATTAAATTCTTCTCTGGTTACTTCTTTATCTCTATATAAATTAATTATATTAATATATTCTTCATAATTCATATAAAACTCCATCTTTATTTTTTTAAATTTAACACTTATTTAATTTTTATATCATTTCGGACCAAACTTTTCTTATAAATAACTATAGTAATCATATCATAAAACTTTAGGTTTTATATAACACTTATATATTTTTTTAATCTTTTATAAAATTATATTTTTTATAGTAATTAATATGATTTTACTAGTAATACTTTTATTCCTTTTATTGAAGCTCACCCATTTTATTTCATAAGTAATTTATTTTTATCTATTATCTTAATTATATTAATTAATGAATTAACTTTCATAACCATTCTAGCCTTTATGCATGATGATTCAAGTTCACTATTTTGCATTATGATAAACTTTTCACCTTTATCATTAATTTTAATAGTATATTCACCATGTGAAAGACTATTTCTTATAAAATAGAATAGCTTAAAATATTCATTTCTTTCTTTTGTTTCTATAACCATTCCTCTTTCATAAGTTAAATCAAAAATACAATCATCATTTAATTTATTATTTACCAAATTTTCTTCAAGTAATTCCTCTTGTGGTATAATTTCAAATGAACAATCTTCAAATGATATAATTTTATTCAATTCTTTTTTTACATCTTTAATTCCATTAAGAAGGCCATATTCTTTCAAAGTTCTTTTTCTACGACTTTGTTTTTGGCATAGTGAATATGTTACAAAGAAATTATGTATATAATAATATTCATCTTTAGTTAATTCTACGTCATTATTTAAAATTATACAATTTTTATTACTTATTTTAGTCTTCATTTTACCACCTATGCTTATTATACTATTGTTTTATCATACTGACATTTTTATTATTCCTACAAGAACTAATATATTATTAAATATTAATTCCCTTTCATTACAAGCTCAAAAAAAAATATAAAATTCCTATACATAATTTTTTACTATTAATAATTATAACAGAATATTCAGTATTTTTCATAATATATTTGAAAAATATTGTAATTAGCATAAAATATATACTATTTTTTGCAATTTTTACTTACTATATTATTCTTTAAAATATATTTACTCTATTACAATAGACTTTTTTAGTACATTATCGTACGTTGCATTTTAAATTTTAAATTGATATAATTTTTTATGGAAAGGAATATCTATATGAAAAATATGGAAATTATAAAAATACGATTGAATGAAATTATTAATTGTATAAAAGAATATTCATCTGAGCCATCTATATCAACTATATATAATTATTTATTAAATGCTTTAGATGAAAATGACTTTGAAGTTATTTTATTTTGCTGTAAAGAAATTGAAATTTGGTATCAAAAGAATATTAATAATATATTATCTAATGAATTTGTTTATAACAAGGAAGCTCATGAAAATAATATCTTATTAATAAGGGAAGTTATTGATAATTTGGAAAAAAATTATGAATTTTATCAACAGAAATTTATAGTAAAAAATGATACAAAAAATTTAATAATATCTGCTAATGAGATAATTGAAAACATTGTAAATAAGTTTCACCAAGTGGTAATACAATTAAAAGATAGGTATAACAAAAGAAATACTCTAGATGTAAAGGATGAATATGATGTTCAGGATTTGCTACATGCTTTATTAAGATTATACTTCGATGATATTCGTCCTGAGGAATGGACTCCATCATATGCTGGAAATTCTTCAAGACAAGATTTTTTATTAAAAAGTGAAAAAATAGTTATAGAAACCAAAAAAACACGCAATGGTCTTGATAATAAAGAACTTGCAAATGAATTAATTATAGATATTGCTCGATATAAAGCACATCCTGATTGCAAAAAATTAATATGTTTTGTTTATGACCCTGAAAATAGAATTAAAAATCCAAGAGGATTTGAAAATGATTTAAAAGAAAAAGCAGATAATTTAAATGTTATAATTTATATACGCCCGTAAGGAAATTAATTTCTACCTCTTTATAATCTCATAAACGTCTTAAGTAAGTGCCAATATTTCGTCGCAACTTTCCATATACACTTTTTCTTCGATATTTTGGTATAAAAACTATATGATACATGCAATTCCGTTTGGTATGTGATAAGCTGCTCTCATCTGCTTCTCTACCTGTTTTTAGTTTTTTCATTTAATCATCCTCTTGATTGAATTTGGTTGACCGACAATCTTCATTATATCAAAAGGAGGATTAAATGATTACTACGACACTACTGTTATTATATTCATACCGGCATGGCCGGTAGTTTTATGTTTGACCTTAAGGTCAAACATAAATAAAATTTTAAAAAATTAAACTATCTTCCAATCCGACAAAAGCAAAGTTTCCTTAAATGTATGTCTATTTGTATTTATTTTTCATTTTTTAATATAGTCTAGTATTATATTAGATTACTATCTTATCAAATCTTTCAAAATATTCATTATGTCCTTTTATCATTTTGATTATTGCACTAGAAACTTGTTGGCGCAATACTCTACTATTGTCAGTATATTTTTTATCCACAATTAATGTAAAACATTTCTGTATAAAAAAAGTAATTCAAGTTGTATTTGAGTTAATAAAAACAACATACGTAAGTACTTGAATTACATGATAGTATAATGCAAAAAACAGATATTTTATACGTGATTTAAAATCATAGAAGTTATTATTTGTAATATAAATCATTCTTATTACACCTTTTTACACCTTTAGTTAATGTTTAAAGTCACTTAATTGTATTTAAATTATTATGCTTTATTATATTTTTTATACAATCTATAGTAAATGAAAAAAGTAGGCTGGATGCTAATACAATTATTGGAAAGTAATAAGTATTTTCAATTGCAAAATTAAAGATAGCTTTTACTAAATAACTTAATATGTTTGCAATAATTATATGAAAAATATAAATATTTAGTGATAGCTTGTCTCCAATATATTCTATTATTTTATTAAATGATTTATCCGAATATTTTATTGCTATCAAGAAAATACTAATTGAATAAATAATTATACCTATACATGAAAAATTTATTTTAGTTTTTAAAATTATTGGAGTTATACTTAAAACAGCACCAACTAAAGTAAACATTATTAGATACACTATTGAAACATTTTTTAATTTATTATTATCATATTTTTGATGAATAACATAACCAATTAAAAACCAAGGCACAGCTCTTATAAGAAAGTTTATTTTTAAAAACCAATCAAGATTTAAACTCTCGCAAATTGTTACCCAAATTATGTGTATTGCAACTGATATATATATATATATATATATATATGCTTAATATTTAAATTATTGTTTTCATTTTTTTTGACTATAAAATACCATAATAAATATGTTTCTATCATTGCTATTAAGTACCATAGATGTATTGCATAATCTATGGTACAGAAAAATATTAATTTAATTAATGATTTTAAACTTAATATAGATATAAGCCAATATGATAAATCTCCTGTTTTGAAATGCACAATAATATAAAAAGCAGTATAAATAATAAAGGAAATTAAAAATATATTTATCATTTTTAGAAGTCTTCTTTTTATAGTTTTTAAATCGCTATTGTAAATAAAATATCCTGAAGTCATTATAAAGATTGGAACTGCAAATTGAGATAATAGGCTTACTATTTCACCAAATATATTTGGAAATTTAACATGTATTAAAACTACACCTAAGCATCCTAATCCTTTAAAAAAATTTAAACTTTTATTTCTTTTTTTCATAAATCCTCACACACTTATTTTTGACTTTTCTTAAAGTATTATATACTTTGTCCTTAAATGGGACTTTTGAATATTTAACTACCATAGTAGAAAAATTATTATCATTTAAATTTATTAAAAATTCTTCACTTTTTTTATTTATTTTTACTGATTTATTAAAGCAAACATTTCCTTTATATATTTCGTTAATATCTCTTTCCTCACATGTAATATTATCTTTTATATTATTAAAATAGTCCATTCCTTTTTTGGAATTTATTAAAATCAATGAAGTTCCTTTATCGTCATCTAGGTCTTTATTAATTCCCCAAAAATCAGCTAATGTTATATCTGCTTGCCTAGGCAAACTATTAAAATGACAATCACCGCAACTACGTCTTATGTATAAGTTCGGTCCTAGATATCCTGACATGTATAAATTGTCTTTACCATTATAAACCTTGAAAGATGAATCTTCAAAATCAATTCTAGTACATTTTGGTGAAGCTTTCCATCCATTTGTTTTATATTTAAACCAAACTTTTTTTATTTTTTTATTTTCCTTTTTTTCTATTTCACTTATCCATGCTTTATATGCTTTAGGAGAATTCATTCCTCGACAAATAAACTCTATTGTTAATAAATTATCATAATCTTTTTTTAAATATTTATACAACCCAGCTATTTGACATGGAGATCCACAAAAAGCTATTGGTTTCCCTAAATTTAAATATTCCTTAGTTTCTTTGTAAACAAACTTTGTATCACTTTGAAGGTATTTAGATTGTTTTAAATCATTTAAGTCTTCTAAATTAGTTACTATTTTATGCTCTACTAAGTTTTCTTTATTATAGGAAGCTCCAACAACAAAACCATCTTTTTCTATAAATTGTTTTGCTAGCTCTGTGAATATTCCACCTGAAGTACTAGTATATCTAGTTTCTTTATTTTTTGACCACCCAGCAAATACTTTAGGTTCATTAAATCTTTCATTTATTGCCTTTTCAACTATAGGACAAGTTTTTTTGCACAAACCACAATTAATACATTTTTCTTTATTGATATGTGGATACTTAAACCCACAATCATCCTCAATCATTTCAATAGCATTTTTGGGGCATATATTCATACATACTCCACAACCAGTGCAGTCCTTTTTTTCTAACCATATTTCCATACTTTAGTTATTCCTTCCAATTAACATTTTCTTTAATAACTTTTGCTGGATTCCCACCTACTAAAGTATGTTCAGGTACATCTTTTGTTACTACAGAGCCTGCGGCTATGACTGCTCCTTCACCAACAGTTACTCCACTTAAAATTGTAACTCTTGTACCAATCCATACATGATCTTTAATAATAACAGGTTTGGTATGATTATCACCATTTAAATAATGAACATCTGAATCCATCACTGTAAAATCATGAGAAATTGCGCATCCATCCCCTATAGTAATTGATTTATGGCATCTTATTTTGGCACCACTATTTATAAATGAACTACCTACAGAAAGAGTTGCACCTTCAAACAATATAATATCATCGCCATAATAAAATGAAAAATTGCCATTGACTTTTAAAATTGAATTTTTATCCATTCTAATAGTAGTTTGACTATTATTTCCTAAACTATTTTTACCTAAAGTTAATTTAGAATCCAATATTATTTTTGATGATTTTGAAAGATTTAATTTATATTTTCCGTCTATTTTAATAAATCCTTTATTTTTCTTAATATTTTTATGATAAATAGTATGAACAATTATAGTTTTAATTAATGCAATAATTTTTTTCATTTCCTCACCAAACTCTTTATCTTTTTTAAATAATAATACAAATAATATAATATAGTATAGTATCCTATATTATAAAGAATTTCTGATTTTTTACTTGGAAAACTATTTTCTTTTCGATCTTTGCATATTTTATCCATTCTTCCATACCATATATAATCAACTAATTGAAATTCTTTGTTTTTTTCATAAAAGTCTAATGTTTCATATATTCCATCTTTTAATTTTACTTTACAATCAAATCTTGGTACTACTCTTTTTATTTTAGAAGAATCAAATATCATTTTGTTTGCTTTATCTCCTTCTAAAATTTGTTTATATGCAGGATATTTTTTAGAAATTTGACTAACACTTAAATTTTTGAATTCAACTTTTAATTTATAATAATCTGCAATATAGTCAATAACATCTTTCCATGTAACTTCTTCATCTGATGTTATATGAAAATCATTATTAAATGCATCCTTATTTAAATACAATCCGACTACACCTTTAGCAAAATCTTTTGTGTTTGTAAGAGTAGTTCTCGTTTTTCCATTGTTAAATATTAAAACTTTTTTATTATCTTTTATTCTTTTTATTATTGAATATTCAAGTGTAGATTTACTTGGAGCTAGTGGATATGGAATTCTAGTTTTATTATATGTTACATATGGTCTTACAATAGTAAATTTTTCTTTTTTATTAGAAAAAAATTCATTCAAATATTTTTCGCATATATATTTATTTTGGGCATAATCCCATAATTCATTTCCTAATTTAGTTTTTTCTTCTGATATTATTTCATCATCAGTCATCTTATGATATACAGTGGCTGTGGAAATAAAAATATATTGTTTATAATGTTCTTCTATTATATCTAATGTTCTTTTTAATTCATTTAAATTATAAGTTAAAAAATCTATAACTACATCAAACTTTAAGTCTTTAATTTTCTCTTTAATTTCTTCTTTATTTTTTATATTTGCATATATCATATTATATCTTTTATCAACAAATTTCTTTCTATTTGGAGAACCCCTTGTAATTAAATAAACTTCATTACCACAATCCACAGATTCTTTTGCTATGTCACTACTTAATCTGCCTGTGCCTCCTATAAATAATATTTTCATGTATTCACCTTCCTTATTTTTTTAGTTATATTCTTAACTTTATTTAAGACAAATTTATAATTTTTGTTCTTTTTAAATATTAGTATCCATATTATATTAAATAAAATAAATACTCCTATTCCTTTTATAATAAATGCAATTATAGATACTTCTTTATAGTAATTAAAAATGAACAAACTTACTAAACTTATAATAATTATAATAATTGTATATTTAAGCATATTAAATATAAATTCTTTTTTTTCTATTTTGAATACTTCATTAAATACTGAGTGTAGTAACCATGGATAACCAATAAATAGCAAACTTAATATTGTAGATAATACTACTCCAAATAGTCCTATAAAATTTATTAAAACAATATTAATAATCAAATTAACTAATCCTGTTACTAAAGGTCTTAGTCGGTCAGAGTGCCACATCCCCGCAGCATCTTTATATGCACATAAAATTTGAATCTGTGAGTATATATAAAAATACATAACTAATAAAATTACTATATTAAACCCTAATAATAAGTTTTCACCTACCCAAATTTTCATAAAGGTTTGGTATAATACTAACATTTCACAACATATAATTCCGTATATCCATGTCATCATAAAGGTAATTTTATTTAAATCATTATAATTTTTTTCTTCTGTTTCTAAAATTAAACTATTACCTATTCCAGCTGTACATGATGCTAATATTACAGTCATTATTCCATGTAATGCTGAGACAATATAGAAATAGTTTTGATATATAGCTAAAATATTTAATCCTAAAAAACTTGAAATTACAATTGTATCTGCTGAATTCAATATAATTGCCCCTACTTTTGAAGAAAAAAGGTCTTTTACCCTTTGATTGATTTTCTTTATTTCTCTTTTTGGTAATTTCCCTTTTGCTTTATAGTTAGGATACATTTTTGTAGCAATACTAGAAATAAGAAGGTTATTTATAATTTGCGTAATTATTGTAATTATTAAATATAAATAATAATTTTTATAAATACATATTGTAATAATTTGTAAAACATATTGAAGTGTATTTGTAATTAAAGTAACTTTACTGACTACATCTGCCCTTTGATGGGCTTGTAAAATACTATTTTTATAAGCAAATAACCAATAAGTTATTACTGTTAAACTCAAATTCATTAAATATACTATATATATGTTTATTTCCTTTGGTATATCTGCTTTTATTAAATATGGAACAAAGGGGCAGATGCATAAACCTACTATTAATATTAAAAAACCAATTATTCTATAATATTGCTTATATAGGTTCATCATTTCACAAATTGTTTTTTGATCTTTTTCTACTACTGGTTTGTACATACTGAATACCATAGCACTTCCGACACCTAATTCTGCTAAATTTAGGACTGATAATAATGATGTAAATAAACTATTTAAACCTAAATATTCTATCCCCATATTATATATCATTATTGTCCTTATAATAAATGGTACTAATATTTGATATAGTTTTAAAACAATACCAAAAAATATATTTCTTGATGCATTTTTAGTTCTACTTTCCAAACTTATTTCACCACCTTATTAAATATTTTTATTTCTATAATGATTTTTTTAAAAAATTATATAATTTTTCTCTTTCTTCCGTTATTTTTTTCTTTACTTCTTCTTTATATAAAATTAATTTATCTCTATTTATCTCACCTGTATATACATTCTTCTTTAGATTAAATTTTTGCAATAAAGTATCAATTCTCGAATTCATATTTACGTTTTTTTGGTTTCTATAGTATACAATGAAAGGAGTATTATATAGTATAGCAAACACACATGAGTGAAATGAATCTGTAAAAATAAGATAGGCATTTTTTTCTAAGTATATAAATTCACTTGGACTAATATTATAATATTTACTATTTTTATTCATTAAATCTACTATTTCACAATCATTTTCTTTAGCATAATTATTGATTTCATTTGTTTGTAATTCAGTTAAATTACCTAAAAAATAAGTTAATATATACTTCTTAGATTTTAATATTTTTGGCTTTTCAGATACTTTATCCCACTCTTCTTTTGTTAGTGCCATCGTTGGATCAACAAGAATAGTTACATCCAAATCTTTTTTTATTGAATTAATCAATTTTTTACCTTCTTCTTCTCTTACAGAAATAGCTTTAAACTTTGAAAGAGAATTATATAATTCTTTTTTATAATAGTCAGGCACCATAATTTCTCCAAATGATGCAGAAATGGAAATTTTTTCTTTAGTATAGTCTTTTAATAAAAAGATGTTGTAATTATTCATTAATTTATAATTCCATACTTGATCGCTTCCAACGACTAAGCAATCAAAGTCATCATATATTTTGTATATATCATTATTTTTGATGATTTTTTGGCTATATATATTTAAATACTTGTTAAAAGATTTTATTTTTCTCCTTCTTTTTATGAAAATATCTTTTATTTTTTTTCTTAAATATTTAATATATTGTTTAATATTTTGAGCATTAAAGGTATTATATATCCAAATAGTATATGGTTTATATCCCATTTTTTTAAAAATATAAGTTGTTGCATAATTTTGTAATCTATTACCTATGTTATTATTATCTGATAAGGTAATAATACCTATTTTTTTCATTATCATGCCTTCCTTCTATTATTTGTTGAAATATATGTATGGATATGTTTCCCCACGATTATATTTAATAAATTGGTAATTCCAGTAGTAACATAAATATGCTATTACTAATACAACGATTATTTTTTTTATATTTTTTTTATTATATAATTCACATAACTTAGGAACCAAAATCAAATTAAAAGTCTGAAATATATAACTAATTCGTTGAGCATATGCACTAACACTTACAAATTGCGAAACAATAATATCAAGGCAAAATACTGCCACATAGAAATAAGAATTTTTATCACTATCAAGAAATCTTTTAAAATTAGCTAATAAAAGTAACAAAATAGGCAATCTAAAAATAAATGTTTTTAAACTAAATGTAACATCCCCATTTATATAACTTATATATTTTTTTAATCCAATTAATTGAAGTGCTTTAATTAATAAGTTTGGATTAAAAACCAAAATAGTACTTATAATTATAATAATAAAAGATATTACTTTTTGTATTGGTATTTTATGATTTGCTATTACAACTACTTTTTTTAATTCTTTTCTATTATTTAATAGAAAGTAAATAATAAGTAATACGATTCCCATTATGGCACTACTATGAAATAAAGAACCTATTAATAACATCATTATGAATTTTTTATAATTATTATCTTTTAGTAAGCAACACGAACCATAAAATATAAATCCTATAGATAAAAATTGCCTAACTATATTTAAACTTACATGGTATAGCATAAAATAATATACAAGTATTCCAAAACTTATAAACTTAGGATTGTCATTTATTTTTTTTATACCAAAATATATTGGTATAACCATTAACAATTGAATAAAAAACAATAATACTTGAAAATTATTTGTTATTTTACCTATTATGTAAATCAATGCACTAAATCCAATTTCATATTTTGATACAGATTTAATTTGCCAACTAATTGTCCAATGATTGGATAAATAATTTTTAAAATTTGTTGATGAAACAGCAAATTGATACATAGGATAAACATACCCTTTAACATCTGTACCAACAGTGTAATGCCTTAAACCAGCTAATAAACATGGTAATAAAATTCCTACCATTAATAATAATTTCGAAAAAAATTTATTATTTTTAAATAGTCCAGATATTATAATTAATAAACAAGATACTATAAAAATTATTAAATAAATCATTTTATCAGCAACCTTTTTAGTTCCATTTAAACTTTAAATATTTAAGATATAACTGTCTTATTTTTGCAATTATTTTTAAAATACCCCAATACCCTCTATCAATTATTGTAAATTGAATTTTTGATTTCAAATCTAACTTTGTTTTTTTTATGACTTTTATATATTTTTTTGAATTAACAAGATAATATCTATCAAATTTACTATTAATAAAATCTGTACAAAATTGAAATAAATAATTAATTGAATTTGCACTAGCCTTTTCTATTAGATAGTCATGTTTTTTTTGATCTAAATATTTAATAGATGATAATTTTTTTTGATAAATAAACACAAAGTTATCAAACATTTTTTGTGGAAACTTTTTCCATCTATTTATGGAAGTATTAAAGTCATAAAAATATCCATAGCCTTTTTTATTTGTATAATATATCTTTGGCTTTTTTAGTAACATTTCTAGATTAAATATTGCATCTTCACCTTGAATTAAATTCTTATCAAATAATATATTGTTATTTTTTAAAAATTCTGTTTTTATTAATTTTGCACCTGGATGGTGAAATCTATCTCTTTCAACAAACTCTTCTAAAACTGTTTTATAATCTACTTCACCTTCATCTGATAGTAATTCTCTTCTTACACCATGTGTTTGCTTTCCAAAATATTCTTTATTAAATAATATAATGTCATAATCTGTTTTGAAATAATCTATACAAAAACTTTCGCTATATACTATGTCGTCAGAATCCAAAAATGTAATGTATTTTCCTTTTGATTTTTCTATTCCCAAATTTCTTGCAGAACTTACTCCACCATTTTCTTTTTCAATATACTTTATAGATTTCTTATCGTAACTATTTATAAAACTAATATATTGCGTAGTAAATTCTTTCTTTGATCCATCATTAATAAAAAGTATTTCATATTTGATGTCCTTTGTATTAATTACAGATTGAATACATCTTTTTACTAAATTTATATCCGTATTATATACAGGAATAATTATTGATAAATCCATAATATTCTCCTTTTTAGTAAAGTACATTATGCCATACTATTGACACTTCTATTAATCTTGAATAATTATTACAAAAACAATCAATTACATTTTGTAATATTCTTTCTTCTAAATTTATAAAGCTACATTTCTTGCTTGTTTTAAAATATTTATAATAATATTTTATAAGTCTACTTAAACTATTTACTTTACTTTTTGTTAATTTTTTTGATTGAAAATATAAGTTTACTTTTTTTACATATTTTTTTAATTTTTCTTCAGGTATTTCATATGGTGTTGCATTTTCTCTTAAGTATAAAAATATTTTTTCATAATCTTTAAAAAAGTCATTTCCGACTATTTCATTTATTAAACCAATATTATTTTTTATATTTTTATATTGTTCATGATATGATGATGTGTATTTATCTTCACATAATAATATAGCTGTACCTATTGATAATACTATCTTTCCTTTCCATTGTAGTAATTCAAAATCATTTTTATCGTTTTTTGAATTATAAAGGTAAGAATATTCTGCTATCCTATTTGCTACAATTCTTTTGGATTCATATTTATCAACTTCATTTAAGGTTACTTTTTTATTTTCTATTAATTTTTCTCCCCAGATAGTTTTGCTACCATTATATAAATCAAAAGTAAATAAAGTTTTACGTTTAGGAACGATTATACTACTATTAAAATTCATTATTTTTTTTATTCTTTTTTCTGAAATAGCCATTAAATTTAAATCTTCATCAAAAAGCTTAGATGTTTTCTCAATAATGTCTTTTACTTGTTTTTTATATTTTTCTTTTTTATAAATCAGGGCAATTTCTATATCGCTTTTTAATTTAAAACTATTATTTTCTATAATATAAGTAGGTTCATTTCTACCAAAACTTCCTGTTAAGACTATTGATGTAAGATATTTTTCACCATTTTTTTCTAAAATTTTTTCTATTATTTTATTTATTAAATTATTTTCATATTTTTTAATTTTATCAGATTTCATACATTAATCTTCACCTTATTTTTAATTTGCTTTTCTCGTATTTACAATATTTTTCCCTTTAAAAATATAGTTTTTTCTTGAAATTTTTAATTGTTCTAAGACAGAAGGTAAAACATCAACTAAATATGCAAAATCACGATTATCAGCTAGCTTTTTATTACTGCAAAAAATACCATAATGTTTTTTTAAAGTTGGTTCATAACCATGACCCGATTTAACAGAATGTCCGAATCCCCATATAGTATTAGTAAATTCATGAGGAGCAGCTAAATAAAATATTATTTCACCATGTTCTTTTGGATTTACATTTAAATGGTATTTATTTTTATAATTTTCATCAATTATAAATCCTAAATTGTCCTTTTCCATTTTCTTTAATACTTTTATTACCAAATCTTTTTCTTTTTCATTTCTAAACCAAAATCTGGCATAGTTTGATTCTATTAAATGAATGAATTTATTAACATTACTTTTTTCTTTTTTAAAATAGTCGTTTATATTTATTAATGGTGATTTTATATCGATATGTCCATGATCTGAATAAGCAATTACTGTAATGTCATCTTGATATTTTTGAGCTTTTTTTACTGTATCCTCAATAAATTTATCAACTTTGTTAAAATACTCTTGAGATTCTTTAGCATTTTCGCCATATTGATGCATAATGTTATCTGTATATCCTATAAAGTAATAAACAAATTTATCATTTTGATAATCAACATTTTTTTCTTCTATAAAAGCATCATCTGCTTTAGTATTTTTATGTAATGCAATTACATGATGTTTAACTTTATTTTCCCTTAATATTGTAAATAGGTTTGGTATTTCTTTTTTCCATTCTGGATCATTCCATATTTTTGTATCACAAGTTTCAAATAATGGCCAATATTTAAGTGGTAAGTTAACTAAACAAGGTACGCCAGAATATGAACTATTTTTGCTTAATTTCCTCGTGGCTTTTCCTATCACTAATTTTAAAGGAAGAAAATTTATATATTTTAAAAATGGTATATAATTTATCCATTTATATGGAGAATTATCTCCTCTTTTCCATATAAACCATGTACCATGTTCTTCTATATATCTACTTGTATACATTGTTGCATGGCATGCGCAAGAATAACCGAAATCACTTAGTAAAGGCTTAGAGTTTAATGATGACAAATAAGGCATATATTTTTTCATCATATCATATTTAACTCCATCCATAAAAAACAATAATACCATAAAAATTTTCCCTTCTTTTTAATTTAATTCTTTGTTATCAAACTTTGATATATATTTTCTAGTTTTTGGTAATATTTTTCTTTAGAATAATATTCTTTAGCTAATTTTTTTGATTCTTTACAATATTTTTTTAATAATTCTTCATTTTCAAATAATTCATTCATATATTCTGTTAATTCCTCTGAATTATTGTAAATAAATCCATTTTTATTATGACTAATTAATTCTGGTATTCCTCCGATATTTGCTCCAATTACTGCTTTTCCAATAGCTAATGTTTCTAATACAGAATAAGGGCAGTTTTCATACCATATACTAGGAACAACTACAAATTTAGCTTTGCTAGTTACATCAATCATTGCTTTCCTATTTAAAAAACCTAATAATTTAATTCGTTTTTCTAATTTTTTTTCTTTTATTATCTGTTCCACATTCTCTTTTTCTGGTCCCTCTCCAGCAATGTATAATTTACCATTTTTACATTTAGAAAAAGCTTCTATTAATGTTAAGATTCCTTTTTCTTTTGATAATCTACCAAAATATAAAGCATATCCTTCATCTTTAGTATTTATATCATAATCTTTAACTTCAATTGGATTATGAATCGCTTCTATTTTTTGAGGATTGATACCATCTTCAATAAATTTACTTTTATAAAATTCTGAAGGCGCAATAATAAAATCTATTTTTTGGGTATAAATTTTATTTAAACGATAGTAATACCCTTCTATTGCTCCTAAAATACTTTTTAATTTAGATCCTTTATTGCATGATTTTTTTATACAATTCATATAATGACCATGCATACAAAGTTCGCATATATTTTTATCGTTATCCATCATAGTTATAGCTGGACATATTGCTTGAACATCATGTGCTGTAAACACTATTGGAATATTCCTTTTCTTTATAGGTTTAATAATTGATGCTGATAGTTGCCTTTGAAAATTATTAATATGAACAATATCTGGTTTAAAATCATCTAATGCTTGTTCCATTAACTTTTTATTTTTCTTATTATATATAACGTTTAAAGCTTTTATTTTTGAACTATTGTTTAAATCAAATTGTTCAACAAAATATTCTTTATCACCAGTTTGAATATTTTTCTCATCGTACATAGAAAAATATGCTACTTTATGTCCATATTTTTTTAATAACTCACCAAGTTCAAAATAATATTTTTCAGATCCACCTTTTAACCAGTGGAATTTATTAACTAATAATATTTTCAAGTTTAAGCACCTTCTTTTTATAAAAGTGAAATTTAAAATTTATTTTTTCATTTGTTTTTTTAAATCTGCATCTACTATTTCTTCTCCAGTTTTATTTTTAAGTTGTTCTTTTGACGCTTCAGATAAGCCATTATTTACAATACAATTCATATCACAAGTTGAACATGCATCTAATTCTTCTTTTGTTACTTTTCCATCTCTAAAATCTCTAACTATTTTATTTTCATACATAGAATATTTCTCTTTTTTAAAGAATCTTAAGAATTTATGCTTAATAACCCACCAAGCTGGTACCCAAATATATTTGTGCATAGCTGGAGATACAGAACCAATCATCCAACATTGTCTATCACAATGTCTAACTTTATTTCTAACTTTTTCTGCTTGCTTAGAATTCCATAATTCATTCCAAGATTGTTCATTTAAATTTCCCATTACTTCCTTATCTTTTGTCCCATTACAAGGCATTACATCTCCATATGGATCAATGAAGAATGTATCAAATGCCATATCACAAGGGAGTAATCTTTTTTGACCATAAATATAATTTATTAATCCATGATTAAAGTAGG
>CANQDV010000030.1 GCA_947593955.1 uncultured Bacilli bacterium
ATAGTAAAAAAGCCTGTAATTATCAATCAAATACATGATATAATAATTACAGGTTTATAATACCAAATAGTAATTTGGTTTTAGTATTCTGTTAAATTATAATAGAATTGAATAAATTAATATGATATACTTAATATGTATTAAGTATACTAATGATTTATCAATTTTTTTTAATTTTAGGTACTATTATTATGGAAGTGATAAAGTGAAAAATGATTTTTGTGATAAAGAAGTACAAATTACTCTGAAGAATGGTAAAAAAATAAAGGGTATTTATCAGAATTGTATCGAGAATAGTAATCAAGTTTTAATAGACAATATTTTTGTAAAAAAAGAAGAAATACAAAACATACGTGAATTAGATGATATTGAAAAATATATTCTGATATATAATAGTTATATTGAGTATGAAAGACGATTAACTAAAAATACAGTTGTATCTTATAATAATGATTTAGAGAAATATCATGATTTTTTAATTAAAAAAAATATATATACTATTGAGTCAATTACTAAAGGTATTATTTCTGATTATTTGAAAGAATTAGTTGATGAAGAAAAAATAACAACGACTTCATTAGCTAGAAAGTTAACAACGATTAAGAATTTTCATTCATTTTTATTTCAACATGAATATATTTCTAAAGATGTTTCAACATCTATTGAGAGGCCAAAATTACGTAAAGCTTTGCCCAAGGTTTTAACTGTTGAAGAAGTTGATAAATTGCTAGATATTAATTTGAATACTGTATTTGACTATCGAGATAAAGCTATGTTAGAATTAATGTATGCAACAGGATTAAGAATAAGCGAATTATTAAATTTAACATTGAATGATATTGACTTAGAAAATTGTATTGTAAGATGTATGGGTAAAGGTAAAAAAGAAAGAATGATTCCTATTGGTGAATATGTTTTGGAATCTATGAATAATTACTTAGAAAGAAGAACTAAATTATATAACATGAAAAAAGATGAACATTTATTTTTAAATAATCATGGTAAAGTTATGAGTCGAAGTGGTTTTTTTAAAATGTTAAAGCATAGGTTGTCTATATGTAATATACATGTAGATATTTCACCACACACATTGAGGCATAGTTTTGCTACCCATATGTTAGAGAATGGCTCAGATCTTAGAACAGTACAAGAATTACTAGGTCATGCAGATATAAGTACGACCAGAATATACACACATATATCAAACCAAAAAGTACGACAAGATTATGAGAAATATCATCCAAGGTGTGAAAAATAGGGAGTGTTATTATGAGATTTAAACGAATATTTGTTTTAATATTGGATTCATTAGGAGTAGGGGAAGCAAGTGATGCTAATGACTATGGAGATAATGGTGCAAATACATTAAAACACATAATAGATAATTATGATATATTTATACCAAATCTTAAAAAACTTGGTTTTTTGAACACAATAAATATGGATGATAATCCAAATGTTGATGCATATTATACAATTGCAAAGCCAACCAATATTGGTAAAGATAGTATATCAGGACATTATGAGATTATTGGACTAGAATCAAAAGTGCATTTTAGATCATTTTCAATTCAAGCTTTTCCAAGAGAATTAATTGAAACAATTGAAAATACAATTAATAAAAGAATCATTGGTAATAAAGTTATAGATGGAGAAAGTATACTAGAAGAATTAGGTGATAGACATATAAATTATGGATCATTGATTTTATATACATCTGGTAATTCAACATTAGAAATAGCAGCACATGAAGATGTCGTTCCAATATCTAAATTGTATTCATACTGTGAAGCAATAAGAAAAATAACACAAAGAGACGAATGGCGTGTTGCGAGAGTTATTGCAAGGCCTTTTAATGGGAAAAATGGCAAGTATAAATTTACAAATGATCGAAAAGATTATACATTAAAACCAAATAAAAAAAGTATATTAAATCACTTAAAAGATAATAATTATAGCGTTATATCTATTGGAAAATTGAATGATATTGTTGATGGTGAAGGAATAACAAAGGTAATCAAAGCATCTACTACTAATATTGAAACCATTAATAAAATGAGCGATATAATGAGTAAAAATTTTACTGGTGTATGTATTACTGATTTGAGTGAGTTTGATTCATCATATGGACATAAAAAGGATATAAATGGTTATGCTGCAGCAATTGAAGAATTAGATGTCGAAATACCATTAATAATTAATAGATTAAATACCGATGACATTCTTATTATTACTGCAGACCATGGTAATGATCCAACTTTTGAAAATAGCTTTCATACTAGAGAAAATGTTCCAGTAATTATATATGGTAGAAATCTTAAAAATCCTAAAAAGTTACCAGTATTGGAGACAATGGCAGATATTGGAGCTACTATAGCTGATAATTTCGGTGTTGATAATACTGGATTAGGAAAAAGCTTTTTGGATCAATTAAAATAGAGTAGAGTAGTAGTAATAGTGAAGGGGACTTGCCCTACTACAGATTTACTTTATTTTCTTTTAAAAATATATTTTTTAAAATATAAATATAATTTAACTTATAAACAAAAAACTTTATATATCAATTATATTAAATATAAAAGAAACAAATATTTTAAGTAATATTATTATAATGTTTTGGTTTTTAATTTTATTGTGATATTTCCCCTATTCCTTTTATATTAAATAAAATAGGGGATATTATAGTATAAAGCCGTATATTTATAATTAGTCATAAAACGAAATGAATTTTAAAAAGATGGATAATTATACGTCTAATTTTGTTTTAGGAGCATTTTAATTTTATGTAATTAATTAATTAAATTTAATATTTAATTATAGAAAAATTAAATTAATTATATAATAAGGTAATTTATAATTATATAATGTTATTTAGGATAAGGTAGATATAAAAATAGGGTTATATAGATAGTAAATGATTTATATAAATAGATAAAGAAGTCAACATAATATTAATTATCGGAACTTGATAAAATAGACATAAATACAATTGTTTTATTAAAATTAACTTACTTTTATTTATAATTATTGTAGCTTATTATTATCAAATTATAATATTAAATATAATATAAAAAATATAGTTTATAACGTTTGCCTTAAATAATTAATTTATTTATGCTTGATCATTCTGTAATAAATTTTATATATTTAATAATTATCTTTTATACAAAATTGATTATTTTAAATTTACAATAATACTATATATAAAAAATAGAGGAATTACTCCCCTATTTCTATTTTATACTTTTCTTGACTGTATTTCGGCAATCTTTTCTAATACTTCTTTAGCATTTTCTTCATTTATTTCTGTATAACCCAATTCTCTTAATGCTTGAACTTTGGCTGTATTTAGTTCTTGAGTTCTGCTTAATTTTTCTTCATTTTTGTGTTCAATATCTTGCACAAATCTCTTATGTGATTCAGCTAATTTAACTTTAGAAGCGCTACCATTGTTATATAAAGTTAATCCTGAAAATAAAATACTTTCAAAAATAAATTGTTGATCAGGATTAAATACAAATTCCATTGGATCAGTAAATCCCATTGACTTAGACATATATGCTAAAATGTATTTTAATTCCTTTGATGTTTCCATTGATTGCAAGTAATGATATAAGTATACATAAGCATTATAAGTATCTTTTGTAGTATCTTCTTGTAATTTTTCTTTTAATAAATTAATTATATCAGTTAATAATTCTTGTTCTTTTTTATTAAATCCTTTTAAATCAGCTAAAACTTCACGTTCTGAAGAATCTTTAACTCCTTCATTTAATCTTCCTTCGACATCAATAATATAAGAACCATCAACATTAATACTTTCTATTTCTTTTTCATCTTTTATATTTAATAAACTCATAAGTTTAGTTGCTTTTTCTTTTGGCCATTCACTTAATGATTTTAATGCTAAATAATTATATAGCATTTGCCTTGAAACCCCTAAATATTTAGCTAATCTAACCTTTGAAACCCCTAATTCGTTTAACAAGTTATTTAAATTCTCCATGACTCCCTACCCTCCATATTTAATTTTATCATGTTATTTGACATTGTCAAGTGTAAAGTAAAAAATATGTTAAACAAACTGATAATTATAATTAAATTAAGAGCAATAAAATGTTTCATTGTTGCAAACATATTTTCGATATGATAAACTATAAGTATATTGAAAAGAGATGATTTTTATGGATAAACCTCTTGCACTAAAATTAGCTCCAAATAATCTTGATGAAGTTTTAGGACAGAAACATTTGATTGGTAAAAATAAAGTATTGACTAATTTAGTTAATAATAAAAAAATATTTTCGATGATTTTATATGGAAAACCAGGAATTGGGAAGACATCTATTGCTAATGCTATCGTTAAACAACTTGGAGTAAGATATCGTTTTTTAAATGCAACAATCAATAATAAACATGATTTTGATGTAGTTGTGGAAGAAGCCAAAATGTATGACGGAATGGTATTAATTATGGATGAAATTCATCGTTTAAATAAGGATAAGCAAGATTTATTATTGCCACAATTAGAAAGTGGATTAATAACTTTAATTGGACTTACTACTAGTAATCCTTTTCATGCCATAAATCCTGCTATTCGAAGTAGATGCCAATTATTTGAGCTTCAGCCTCTTAATGAAGAAGATATTATCTCAGGATTAAAACGTGCTATTAAAACGGAATATTTAGATGGAATCGATATTGATGATGAATCAATTAATTATATTGCCCAAATATCTAGCAACGATTTAAGATATGCCTATAACTTGTTAGAGATGGCTTATTATTCTTCTTCTGATAAAGTAATTAGAATTGATCATTTGAAACAGATTAATAATAAACCGGCTTTTTTTCATGATAAAAATGAAGATGGTCATTATGATGTATTAAGTGCTTTTCAAAAGTCCATTCGTGGAAGTGATGTAGATGCAGCATTACATTATTTATCAAGATTAATTGCATCTGGCGATTTGGACAGTATATATCGTCGTATGAGTGTTATTTGTTATGAAGATATAGGTCTTGCCAATCCTAGTATGGGTCCTAAAGTAATGGCTGCCATTCATGCTAGCGAATTATTAGGATTACCTGAAGCAAGAATCCCCTTATCTGCAATTGTGATTGAATTAGCACTTTCGCCTAAATCTAATTCTGCATGTTTAGCAATTGATAAAGCATTAAGCGATATTGAGACTGGTCGATGTGGATCTGTTCCTAATCATATAAAGACTACTTCTCCTGACTATAAATATCCGCATAACTTTCCTAATCATTTTGTTGTACAGCAATATTTACCTGATAATTTAAAAAATAAAAAATATTATATACCATGTGATACTTCACAAACAGAAAGAATTCTTAAACAAGTACGCGATAAAATAGATAAATTAAAAAAGCAATAAATTTTGGTTTTAACTTATGCTTTTGGTGGGAGGATACATACATTAATGAATAACGTAAAACACTATGATATTATTTATAAATATGGATTTGATATTCTTAATTCTAAAGGGATGTTATTATGTAAGAACTATCGACAACATGGAAGTATAAGTGTTTTTGATCATTCTATTAGAGTGGCTAACCTTTGTATATTGATGGCATATTATTTACCTTTTAAGGTTAATATGAAATGTTTGGTTCGTGGTGCCCTACTTCATGATTATTTCTTATACGATTGGCATGTAAAAGACGCAAGTCATAAATGGCATGGATTTCATCATGCCCAAAAAGCTTGTTTAAATGCCATTAGAGATTTTGATTTAGATGAAATAGAAAAAGACATGATCAAAAAACATATGTTTCCGTTGAATATTCATCCTCCTAAATATAAAGAAAGTATAATTTTGTGTCTGGCAGATAAATTTTCTACTATAAATGAAAGTATTTTCCATTTAAATAAAAAGGGAAAATTAAAAACAGGTGAAAATTATGATGACTAATATTATTATAAGATTATTTTTATGGTTTATTTTTTATAGTTTTATTGGATGGATATATGAATGTATCCTCTGTTCTGTTATTGCTAAAAGATTTATTAATCGTGGCTTTTTAAATGGTCCATACTGCCCTATTTATGGATGTGGAGCGATTCTCAATATTTTTATTATTGGTAATCAAAATAATATATTGGTTATATTTTTAGGCGGAGTTTTATTAAACTGTATTCTAGAATATTTAACCTCCTATATTATGGAAAAAATATTTCATGCTAGATGGTGGGATTATTCAGATAGAAAATATAATATTAATGGAAGAGTTTGTTTAATAGGTGCCATTATTTTTGGATTACTTACAGTCTTACTAATTAAATTTCTGCATCCTTTAGTATTAAATATTACTAATAAAATACCTCTTTATTACTTGCATATTGGGGCATTAATAATCTTAATAATTTTTGGAATAGATTGTATCATAACATTAAAAGAAATAGTTGATTTTAATAAATTACTTGGTGATATAGAAAACAATTTAGCAAAAGTTAATAATAATTTGATTAATCAATTAACAAACTTTCCTCTTATTGGAAAGGGAAAATCAATTTACGAAAAATTTGCTAAAAAAATAAGTAAACAGCAGTATCGACTTATAACTGTCTTTCCCAAGTTTAAGTCATTAAGATATAGTAATGTTTTTGATAAATTAAAAAAATATATTAATAAAAAAGATAAGAGTGTTTGACACTCTTATTAATTTACCATACTAATAAATTGATCTAAAGTTGTATAATCATATATTACATATCTTCTTATTTGATAAGGATCATTACTTTGACTAGCTTTAGTATTTCCCCCAGCGAAAGCAATTTTAAAACCAGATTCTTTTACAGCGCTTCGTACTGTTTCATTATGGGCATAAAATGGATAACAAAATGCTGTATTCTCCCCTTCTAAAGCATTTATTGATTTACTAAAATCTTCAAGTAATTGGTCTTTAGTTTTGTATAAGGCTTCACCTGTATAGTTATGGATATTATCACCATGAGATTGTATTTCCAAATTAGGTGAAATATATTTTTCTTTTGGCCACCATGCTGTAATTAAAAATAATGTACCATGTAAATCATATTGTTCTAATAATCTAGGTAAATGAGTATTGGTTCCTAAAGCTCCATCATCAACTGTAATAACAGCAGTTTTTTTAGGAAGTTGTATTTTTTTATACATCCATAAACTCATATCTTCCATAGTAGCAGTGTAAAAATCATTGTCTTTTAAATATTTTAAGTGCTGTTCAAATTTAGCTGTATCTAAGCATATAATCTCTCCACAAGCTTCATTTTTAGAACCATCATAGAAGAAATGATAATTTAATACACCTATTTCACTGGCTACATCTATATTTCTTTTATTTTCCACTGTTTTTTCGACATTATCTTTTTTTATTCTAAATAATTGATCATCAAATTCAACATAATAACAATCACTATCGTTTATAATGATTGGGAATGTAAAAGATTCATTAATAATATAAACAATCTCATCATTTTTATAAAAAGTAGTTGGATTCTTAGTAATTATATCATTATCAAACGGAACATATTTTTTATAATTAATATTACTTACTACTGGTTCTCCTTTGATAACATCTTGAAAATATACATAATAATCACTATTTGCTAATTTAAAATATTTATTTTCTAAAGATAAATTTTCTAATAAATCAAGATGAATATTAATATCTTTACTTATTTGACCTATAATTTCATATTTTCCATCTTGTAATTTATATAAGTTAATACTATCTTTACTAACGACAAATTCGTTATAATTATTTTTGATTTGTTCTAATACTTTTTGTTCTTCTTCTTCTAGTTTTTGTTTTTCTTTTTCTCTATAAATGTTATAACCAAATATTCCCCCTACTCCACATAAAATTAAAATAAAAACCACGATAAAAACAACTATTTTCTTTTTCATTTCGCTCACACCCTTATTAACAATATGATTATAACACAAAATAATAGAAAAAATATCTAATATTTAAGAAAAAAATTCTTTATATTAGATATATAATCACTAATGTTTACTTACATAATTATTAAATGATCTAATTTCATCATCTTCTAAATCAGTATCATCTAATTTTAATAGTAATTCTTTTTGGGTTCTAGATAATTTCTTTGGATTCTTTACTTTCAAAATAATATACATATCTCCATTACGGTAACTATTAGCATTATCTACACCTTTTCCTTTAATACGTTGTTTATCACCAGTATTTGAACCACTAGGGATAGTTAAATTAATATTACCATAAAGAGTTGGTATTTCTTTTTTGCATCCCAATATAGCTTCGGTAACAGTAATAGGTACTTCTAGATAAATATCATCGCCATCTCTTTCGAAAAACTTATGTTTATCAACGATAAATTCTAAATACAAGTCCCCATTTGGTCCACCGTTACTACCAGCATCCCCTTTACCAGAAAGTTTCAATCTATATCCATTATCTACTCCTTTAGGAATAGTAACCGCTAATGTTTTATTTTCTCTAATAGTGCCTCTTCCACGACATTTACTACATCTTTCTTCGTAACTTCTTCCTACTCCGCCACATTTTGGGCAAGTAGTTTTCGTCATAAAAGTTCCAAATAAAGTTCTTTGTTCAGAAGTAACAGTACCACTACCATGGCATTTATCGCATGTTTCTTCATGAAAACCACCTTTTCCATCACAATCAGGACAAGTAGTATCAACATCAATATTAATTGATTTTTCGCAACCATACACCGCTTCTTCAAAAGACAATCTAATACGCATTAATTTGTCATTACCTCTTGAACTTCTACTACTTGATCTTGATGAACCACCAAAACCAAAACTGTTTCCAAAGATGCTGTCAAAAATATCACTAAAATCGAACCCAGATGCATCAAATCCACCAAAGCCACCGCCACCAGCACTACCATCAAAAGCAGCATGACCAAATTGATCATATTGTTTTCTACGTGTTTCATCAGATAAAACAGCATAAGCTTCTTGAATTTCTTTAAATTTGGCTTCAGCACCAGGATCTTTATTTACATCAGGATGATATTGCTTAGCAAGACGTCTAAAAGCACTTTTTATTTCAGCATCAGTAGCACTTTTACTAACTCCCAATACCTCATAATAATCTCTTTTATTCACTTCATTCACCTACTTATTAATTTTATTATATAGTTCTTCAAATTCTTTCAAATAATCTTTAAACATAGAAATAGCACTTTCGATGACTTCTTTTTTAGTCATATCAACACCTGCAATTTTTAATTCTTCAAGTGGATAATCGCTTCCACCTGTACTTAAGAATTGCAAGTAATTAGATACAGCACCTTCTTCATTATTTAAAATTCTTTTAACAATATGGCATGCAGCACTTAATCCTGTTGCATATTTATATACATAGAAATTGTAATAAAAATGTGGTATTCTCATCCATTCATAACGAATTTCATCATCTACTACTACTTTATCGCCAAAATATTGTTTATTTAAATCATAATAAATATTAGATAACAATTCATGAGTTAAAACTTGTTTGTTTTCTTCACATTCATATATTTTCTTTTCAAATTCTGCAAACATTACTTGACGATAAATAGTACCTTTAAACATATCTAATAAATCGTTTAATACCACTAATTTTAAATTATCATCAGTACTATTATTTAATAAATAATTGGCAAGTAATAATTCATTAACAGTTGACGCTACTTCAGCTACAAATATTTTATAATTAGAATATTGATAAGGATTATTACGTTTAGAATAATAACTATGCATAGAATGCCCTAATTCGTGAGCAAGTGTTGAAACTTGATCAAGTGTTCCAGTAAAGTTTAAAAGCAAGAATGGATTAGTATCATATGAACCTGATGAATAAGCTCCTGACACTTTTCCTTTATTTGGATATATATCAATCCAATGTTCATCAAAAGCTTTATTTAAGTCTTTTATGTATTCATCTCCTAAAACTTTTAATGCTTTCATAACTAAATCTTTAGCTTCATCAAACGTATATTCTTTTGTATTTTCTTTAATAACAGAAGCATAAGTGTCATATAAATGGATTTCATCTAATCCTAACATTTTTCTTTTTAACTCAAAATAATAATATAAAGGTTCAAAATTATTATGAATAGTATTAATTAAATTATCATAAACTTCTTTATTAATATTATCAGCAAATAATGATGCTTCTAAGGCACTAGGATAATGTTTAATTTCACTAACAGCAACATTAGCTTTAACGTCTCCTGATAAAACTTTAGCTATAGTATTCTTATAACTAGCATAAACGTTATATAATCTTTTAAAAGCATCTATTCTTGTTTGTCTATTACTAGACTTCATTAATTTGGAAAAACTAGAATTAGTTAGTTCTACTTCTTCCCCATTTTCATCTTTAATAAATCCAAATTCCATATCAGAATTAGTAAATGTATCATATATTTCTTCACTATTTCCTAATATTTGATCAAAGGAAGATATTATTTTTTCTTCTTTATCAGTTAAAACATGATCTTTATATCTGAAAATGTTCTCTAAATTAAATTTATGTTCTAATAATTTAGGTTCCTCTTGATAAAATTGTTTTATTTTACTATAATCTTCTTTTAATAAAGTAGGAATGACAAATGAAGAAGATTTACTATATTCACTATCAAGATTTAATACTCTCCCTTTTAATTCTTGATACATTGTGTTACTAGTATCACTATCACTATTTAAGTGAGCATACATATATAATTTATTAATTAATCGTGATATCTTAATGTCATCTTCAATTGTTTTTAATAAATTTTTACCACTATCCATCATGTTTTTTTCATTGTTAGAATATTCTTTAACTAATTGTATTGCTTTATTATAATCTGTTTCAAAATCATCTATTGTTTTATATATTGTCGTAAGATCCCATTTATATTTATCATCAATTTCACTGCGTAATTTCTGCTTCTTAGCCATATTTTCTCCTTATTATAGAAGAGTTCTAGGTATTTCTAGAACTCTTATTTAATTATTATTTTTCTTCGTATTCTGCTTCTTTTACATCATCATTATTGTCATTATTATCGTTGTCATTATTTTCATTAGCTTTACTTGCTTCTTCTTTTTGAATATTTTCATAAACTTTACTAGCAAGAGCCATTGCTTTTTCTGTTAATTTATCTTTCTTTTCTTTGATGTCATCTAAATCATTTTTTTCTAATGCTTCTTTTAATTCTTTAATTAAATCCTCAGCTTCTTCTTTTTCTTTAGGATCAACTTTATCACCTAAATCTTTAATAGCTTTTTCAGTTTGGAAAATCATTTGTTCAGCATCATTTTTTACGTCAGCTTCTTCTTTACGTTTTTTATCTTCTTCTTTATGAGCCTCAGCTTCTTTCATCATACGATCAATTTCTTCATCAGAAAGATTAGTATTTGATGTAATTGTAATAGCTTGTTCTTTGTTTGTACCTAAGTCTTTAGCTTTAACATTAACAATACCATTAGCATCGATATCAAAAGTTACTTCGATTTGTGGTACGCCACGAGGAGCAGCAGGAATTCCTGTTAATTGGAATCTTCCTAAAGTTTTGTTATCGGCTGCCATACTACGTTCACCTTGTAATACGTGAATATCAACAGCAGGTTGATTATCAGCAGCTGTAGAGAATATTTGTTTTTTACTAGTTGGAATAGTTGTATTTCTTTCAATTAAAACGGTCATTACTCCACCAAGAGTTTCTAGTCCAAGTGATAATGGTGTAACATCAAGTAAAACGATGTCATTTACTTCACCAGTTAAAACTCCACCTTGGATAGCAGCTCCCATGGCTACAACTTCATCTGGGTTAACTTCACGAGATGGGTCTTTACCTAATTCTTTCTTAACCAATTCTTCAACTTTAGGTATACGTGTAGAACCACCTACAAATAATACTTTATCAATATCACTAGGTTTTAATTTAGCATCTTTTAATGCTTTTCTAACTGGTTCTAGAGTTGACTCTAATAAATCATCAATTAACTCTTCAAATTTAGCACGTGTAAGAGTTGTTTCATAGTTAATGACACCGTCATCACTTTGTGCTAAGAATGGTAAAGAAATTTGGGTAGTAGTCATGCCACTTAAATCTTTTTTAGCTTTCTCTGATGCATCTTTAATTCTTTGCATTGCCATTTTATCATCAGATAAATCTACTTTATATTCTTTTTTAATATCTTTAATAATATAATCCATTATACGTTTATCGAAGTCATCTCCACCAAGTTTATTGTTACCAGCAGTTGATTTAACTTCAAATACACCATCACCTAAGTCCAAAATAGATACATCAAATGTTCCACCACCTAAGTCATAAACTAAAACAGTGTGAGCATTTTCTTGTTTATCAAGACCATATGCTAAAGCAGCAGCAGTTGGTTCATTGATAATACGTTCTACAGTAAGTCCTGCTATTTTACCTGCATTTTTAGTAGCTTGACGTTGAGCATCATTGAAATATGCAGGAACAGTTATTACCGCACGATCTACTTTTTCACCTAAATAGCTTTCAGCATAATCTTTCATATAACTTAATATCATAGCTGAAATTTCTTCTGGAGTATACTTTTTACCATCTAATTCTGTTTTGGTAGATGTACCCATAAGTCTTTTTATAGATGATACTGTATTAGGATTAGTTACAGCTTGACGTTTAGCAGCATCTCCTACGATTCTTTCTCCATTTTTATTTACAGCAACTACTGAAGGAGTAGTTCTACCACCTTCAGGATTGGGAATAACATGGGCTTCCCCACCCTCTAAAACAGCGACACAACTATTAGTTGTACCTAAGTCAATACCAATTATTTTACTCATATAAATCTCTCCTTTTTAATTTAATTTATTTACTTTGACACTACTTGGTCTTATTACTCTACCTTTATAAGTATATCCTCTAACAAGTGTTTCTAGTATTAATCCATCTTCTTTATCTTGTTCATTGGCAATTAATAATGCTTCATGATACACAGGATCAAAAGCAACACCATTAGAATTAATTTCTTCTACTCCAAACTTATGAAGAGTACTAACTAAATTAGTATACAACATATTTATACCTTCTTTAATTTTGGTGTTACTATCATCATTTTCACTTGCTTTAATAGCTCGTTCAAAATTATCTACTAATGGAAGTAATTCCATAATTAAATCTTGGTTAGCATATTTTAATAAATTAGATACTTCTTCATCTTTTCGTTTGCGATAATTAATTAATTCAGCTTGTTGATATCGCAACTTTTCTTCCAAAGTAGAAATATTATTTTTTAGAATCAACATTTCTTCACTTTCTAATTCATTATTAATTGTTTCTTCTTCACTAGGTTGAGTATCATTGCAACAATCTTTTTGATTTTGGCAATCACATGTTTCTTGATTACAATCACATGAAGTAGAGTTAATATTCTCTCCACACTCTTTTACTTCTTCATTTGCAATATCTTTATTTTTTGCTTTCATCTTACTCTCCTTGTCTTTCTAGATTTGATTTAATATAATCAAGCATTGTTACTACTCGATCATATTCCATACGTTTAGGTCCTACTATAGCAATAGTTCCTTCTTCCATAGGAGTTTTGTATTTTGTCTTAATTACAGTCATATCATCATCTAGATTATTCTCTTTACCAATATATATTTTTATATCATTATCTTTTTCTTCAACTAAATCTACTAAATTTTCATTATCTAATTTTTCTAATATTGCTTTTACTTTGTCAATATTATTAAATTCTGGTTGATTTAGAATATTTTTCTTGCCTACAATATCAATATTTTTATTAGTAAAGTTATTAAATACATCATAGAAAACATTATATAGTCTTTCATGTTCTTGAACATATTTACCAATTACTGGTTTTACTTCGTATTCTAGTTTGGCACTTACTTCATCAATAGGTGTTCCAATTATCATATTATTAATAAGAGTAACAGTCTTTTTTACTTCATCGATAGGAATATTTTCAACATCAATATTTTTATGTTCTACATATCCTTTATCGGTTATTACAATAGCTATCATATTTCTATTATCAAGTGGCACGACATTAAATTCTTTTAAAGTATTTTCATGGGAAGTAACACCTAATTTAATAGAAGTATAATTAGTTAATTCTGAAACTATTTCCAAACTTTTTTTCAAGCAATCTGATATCTCAAGTTGATTATTGTGGAATATTATCTGTAATTTTAACATGTCTTCAGCACTCATCTTTTTTAGTTCCATTAAATTATCAACGTAATACCTATAACCTTCTTCACTAGGAACTCTTCCTGACGAAGTATGCGTTTTTTCTAGTAAACCATAATCTTCAAGAGTAGCCATTTCTGCTCTTATAGTTGCACTAGAACATTTAAGAGTATCACATATTAAATTGGAACTAACAGGCTTAGCTAACTTTATGTATTCCAAAACTATTATTTTTAATATTTCGTTTTGTCTTTTAGTTAACATATCTACCTCCTAGCAATATCTTTTTTCGATTGCTAAAATAATTATATTACTCACCTTGGCACTTGTCAACAACTTTTGCTAATTTTTTGATACATAATTTGACAAAAATAAAGAGTATAAAAATAAGGGTTAATACCATACTAAAAATAAGGATGTGATAACATGGCAAAAGTATGTATTATTGTAGGATCAAGACGCAATGGAAACAGTAGCCATTTAGCTAATATCTTAAAGGATAGATTTAAAAAAGAAAGAATTGTATCTTATATAATTACTCCAGGTAATCAAAAGATTTATTTATGTACAGGATGTATGGACTGTGATACTAATGGACACTGTGACTTTAAAGATGATATGAGTGAAAATATTGATAAAATATTAGATTCGGATACTTTAATATTTATAACACCAACAAGATGGAACTTATTATCAGGTGATTTGAAAATATTTATGGATCGTCTTAATCCATTATATACTACTAAAAAATTAGAAAATAAAAAAATGGTATCATTAGTTATCGGTTCAAAAGATAAAGCTGAATATTCGACTGAAGCTGCACTTACTTCTTTAAATAGTTTTGCTGATTCTAGTAATATGCGCTTAATTTATTCCCATCAATTTAATAATTGCTTAGAAGGAACCGATATATTGGATAAACAAGAAGAAATAGATAATGTTGTTTGTGAATTAATAAAAATAATTAAATAAAAAGTCATTAGTTAGTGCTAATGATTTTTCTTTTAATTAATTTGGAGTGAACAACAATTCTTCCACCATTATTATTTTGGCAAGTAGATAAGGTAAGAATTTTATCGTTTGTATTAACATCGGTATCTATTGGTGCTGTATTTCTTCTTTTCATAGTATCAAGCCATATTTGTTTTTTATTATTATTACTAAAATTCGGTGTTATATAGTAACTTTCGTTTTTAATAGTATAAATAGAAAAAATTTGGAATATCATACTTTCTTTGGGTGTCGATAAATAAATTATATAATTATCTAAATCATTTTGCCAGTTAGAAGACAATACTTTTTTTAAAGAACCCAGCATTGTTCCATCTAACCTAGCATGCCCATAAATAGTCGTATTATCACCTAAATTATTTACATTACTGCGATAGTCCATAAAAACCCATCCTGCTTCATTTTCCTTTTTATCAAAAGAATGATTCAAATAATAATTGTTATCCGTCGTTTGAACAACAGGATAATTAATATTAGTATCTTTAATATGAATAAAGGCAACTGTATCTGAATTTCTTAATAAAAAACCTGAAAAACTAACTTCATAAAAAGGAAAAGTAACATAATAGAAATAATTGCTATTTTTGTCATCGGGTGGATTTACTAGTTCGCCTTGTTCATTATTTTTACTTACGTTGATATTTTTGTTTATTTCTTTATTAATTTGTCGAATTTTGTAATTATCCATAGACCATTTAAATATAGTGTATAGTGAGAAGATGATAATACTAAGACACACGATAGCTAAAATATTGCGCCAGGATTTACCAATCTTATTTTTTGGTTTTTCTATTGATTGTGTCTTAAAATAATCTTCAATAGTCATATATTTTTTCACTTGTAATCACCTCAGATATAATATAATGGCTAAATTATTTTTATGTAAAAAGGAGTAAGTTTATGAAAAAAATAATCATTTTTCCCTTTATCTTCTTAGTGATACTTACAATGATAACCCCTGTATTTGCTGCCAAAGAGTATGGTAAGGTAACGGATATTACCCAAAAAGCTGGTGACTCTCTTTCCTCTGGTCAAGGTACATTAACTACTGTAGGTGATACAACTACTATTCGCTATTCTACAGCAACTTTTAAAATGTTAGATGCAGATCCTGGTGCAAGCGGGGGATCAAGACCAGGTCCAGCTGCATGGATTGGTTTTGAAGTAACAGAACCATCTGATGATAATGACTCTAGTTTTAAAGTTACCCTACCCGATAAGTCTACGCAAGAAATCAAAAAATCATCTTTTAGTGATTATGTAGGAATTACACCCGATAATCTTAAAAAAGCTCTTTTAAATGGAACTGTACTAACATATAAATATTCTTTTGATTGGAATGAAGATAATACTCCTGATCAATATGTCATAATCGAAGTTGACCCTGAAAAAGTAACATTAGAACCTACAAAAGGTGGAGATAATGTATGGTCACCAGAAATGGCTCAAGAAATATTAAAAGACCAAAATCCAAGTACTGGTGATATTAATTTACCTTTATTTTTAGGACTTATAGTACTTGGTGGTACAGGACTTATTTACTATTTTAAAAAAGCATAAAAATGCTTCTTAGCAAAATATCTATAAATTTTAAAATAATTACTTAAAATAACAGCATTCATCATATTATAAATTAAGCCTCGTTTCTTATAGAAAACGAGGCTTATATCAAAATAAGTATTTTTTTTATTCATATTATATATCTATCTTATAATAAGTTATAATTTATTAAGACAATTAGTTAAATATTATAATAAAAATCCACTAGTTCAACTAGTGGTTTTTATGTAGCCCTATAAGGGCATATTACTGGCTGGCTCCACATGGAG
>CANQDV010000031.1 GCA_947593955.1 uncultured Bacilli bacterium
TATTATTCTACATAATACATTATACCCCCCCCCCCTAGGGATTTTGCAAGAAAAAAAGAGTAAAAATTTTACTCTTTAACACTACTATTATTAAACTTTATTCAATAGCATCTTTTCTTGAAAAGTTAAGTCTACCTTTTTTATCAATACCTATTGCTTTTACAACTATTTCATCACCAATTTTTACTACATCTTCTACTTTTTCTACTCTATCCTTAGATAATTTAGATATATGAACTAATCCTTCACAACCAGGCCATACTTGAACAAAGCAACCAAATTCTTCAATAGATACTACTTTAGCTGTATATATTTTACCTTCTTCTACTTCACGAACAATATTTTTAATCATTTCAGCTGTCTTATCAATTATTTCTTGATCTGAATGATAAATAATGACTCTACCATCATCTTCTAAATCAACTTTAACAGCATTTATATCAGTAACACTTGTAACATTGCTTGCTTCACAAATAATTTTAGTAATCATTTCGCCACCTTTACCAATAACATCTTTGATTTTTTCTTGTTTAATCATAAATGTTAAAGTCTTAGGAGCATACTTACTAACTTCAGGTCTTGGCTCGCTAATTTGTTTTTGAATAACATCAAGTACTTCCATACGAGCAACTTTAGCTTGAGCTAAAGCTTCTTTTAATATTTGTTTCGTAATACCTCTTATTTTAATATCCATCTGTAAAGCACATATACCATCTCTTGTTCCTGCTACTTTAAAGTCCATATCTCCTAAATGGTCTTCCATTCCTTGTATATCAGTTAATATTGTATAGTCATCACCATCAGTAATAAGGCCCATAGCTATTCCTGCTACTGGAGCTTTAATGGGAACTCCTGCCGCCATTAATGACATACATCCAGCGCAGATACTAGCTTGACTTGATGAACCATTACTTTCCAATATTTCTGATACAACACGAATCGTATATGGAAATTCTTCTTCACTAGGGATTACTTGTAATAAGGCTTTTTCTCCTAAAGCTCCATGCCCTATCTCACGACGACCTGGAGATCCATATCTTCCTGTTTCTCCTACTGAGAAAGCAGGGAAATTATAGTGAAGCATAAATCTTTTTTCATCTTCCAAAGATAGTCCATCTAATATTTGATGTTCCCCTAATGCTCCAAGAGTAGTAATAGATAAACTTTGTGTTTCACCTCTTGTAAATAAAGCAGACCCATGCGTTCTTGGCAAAATATCAATGTCAGTTGATAATGGACGTATTTCTGTCATACTTCTGCCATCAGCTCTTGTTTTCTCTTTTACAACTATTCTTCTAAATAATTCATATTCTAATTCTTCTAATACTAATTTTACTTTAGTTAATAACTCTTCTAATTCTTCTTTTGATAAATCTTGATTATCATTTTCATATTTTGCAACAACGTCTTCTTTAACTTTATCTATAGCTGCATATTTTTCAAGTTTATCTTTAATACGTAAAGCGCTATCTAATTTATCATGACAAAGATGAGATATTTCTTCCTTTAATTCATCTGTTATTTCTAGCTTTTCATATTCCATCTTCTCTTCGCCAATTTCTTCAATTATTTTCTCTTGGAAAGCCACTAATTCTTTTATTGCCTCATGACCAAACATTAAGGCTTCTAACATATCATCTTCACTAACTTGTTTAGCGCTAGATTCAACCATATTGATAGCTTCTTTAGTACCTGCTACTGTTAAATCAATATCTGATATTTCTAACTGACTAGGTGTCGGATTTATAACAAATTCCCCATTGACACGCCCAACTTTTACTCCTGCAATTGGTCCATCAAAAGGAATTTTACTGATACAAGTAGCAAGACTTGATCCAAGTAAAGCTGTTATTTCAGGTGAGTTATCTTGTTCTACTGACAATACAGTATTAACAATTTGAACTTCGTTTCGAAAATCTTCTGGAAATAAAGGACGCATTGGTCTATCAATCATTCTAGCTGCTAATGTTGCATTATCGGTAGGTCGCCCTTCCCTTTTAATAAATCCTCCTGGTATTTTTCCAACTGAATATAACTTTTCTTGATAAATTACCATTAATGGAAAGAAATCAGATAGTATATTAGCTGTTTTACTTACTACAGCCGTAGATAAAATAACTGTATCACCATATCTAACTAATACTGCACCATGGGCTTGTTTAGCAAGTTCCCCATGTTCTACAACAATTTTTCTTCCTCTAAAATCTAATTCAAATACTTTCTTCTCCATTTTACTTCTCCTTCTTCATTTTTCAAAAAATAAAGACACTAAAAACAGTGTCTACTTTCTTAAATCTAATTTTTTAATTACATCACGATATGAATTAATATCGTTTTTTGCTAAATAATTAAGCAAACTTCTTCTTTGCCCAACTTTCTTTAAAAGACCACGTCTAGAATGATAATCATGTTTGTGAACTTTTAAATGTTCAGTTAAAGCATTAATTTCTTGCGTAAGAATAGCGATTTGGATTTCTGTTGAACCAGTATCTTTCTCATTCTTAGCAAAATCTTTAATAATCTTTGCTTTTACTTCTTGTTTTAAAGCCATAAATTTACCCTCCTTTAAATTAATTATTCACTATCCTCCAAGCAATGGTCGGAAGAATCCATTTCCTAGGGGAAGCAATTACTAATAATATACCTTATTTTTTTCAATAAAGCAAGTATTTTCTTAAATCATTTCATCAAACATAGTTGAATCATATTCTAATGATGTTATAACACTCTCTTTTTCATATTTGGAAAATAACTCTTCTATTTTTTGATAAGGTAAATAAAATATATCTAATCTTTCTAACATAAGTTTAGGAACATCTTTAATACCATAATCTTTTAAATAGTCAATTACTTCTAAAATATTATCTTGATTAAAAGTACATAACTCTATATCTTCTGTACTATATTTGTTTAATAAAGCTTCAATTTCTTCATCGCTAAAACCTTTACTTTTTAGAAATTCCATTGTTACCTCCTATTTCTAATTTATCCATTAGAGCATTAGAAACTTTTTCTATTTGTTCAGAATTTAATGTTGAATTGTTTATAGCTGATACAAATAGCATTTGATTAGGATTTTTTTCTTCATCAGTTAACATTTCTGTATTTTTTAAAAATTCATAATTACGTAATAATTTTTTTCTTGATATTATTACCCCATTAAAGTTATAATGCCAATTAGTTTCCTTATAACGATTTTCAATATTTTCAATCATTGAATCAGCTAACGTTTCATCTGAAATAGTAGCTGGCAATTGTGAATTTAACAAGTTACTATATTTATTACCATTTAACAATATATCAACGTCTTTAGGAATAGCCTCATCAATCTGTTCTTGGGTTAAATGACAAGATAATTTTAAATTAGTAACATAAGAAAGCAATTTATCTTCATTACCATATTTAGTATGATAAGGTAATCCTTTAGCTTTTAAAGCATATAACCTCTCTAAAGTTCCGTCTACATAAGCTAGTAGTCGTGAAGCATAACGTAAAATATAGTTTTCTTCACCTAACTCAATAAATCTATCTGATAATTCCATTATTCTACTAGCATTAATAGCCGATAATGGGAATGTATCACTTCCAATAGGATAATCATATAATTGTAATTCTTTTACATGGCGAAGTACAGCTTTATTACTCATGGTTAATAACTTAACATTATTTTCGATAAGTTCTGAATCATCGTCATATCCTAATATTTTAAGGATTTCTATATTTTTAAAGAAATCATTATGTCTTCCTACAATTTTAACATCATCGGAATCCTTAGTATGTTGATATTTATGAGTCGCTTTTTGAACTTCAATATCATCACTAACAGAGTCACTTGGCTGAGTATTGGCTTGAAAGAACAATGATTTGTATGCTTTAACATATCTTTCATTAAGAATACCATGAGCTTTAAGATAATCACAAGTTTTACTAATCATTTCTGGCTCTGAATGTAATAAATATTGAACTAATAATTTAGCATTTTTCTTATCATCAATTAAAAAATCTAACTTATTATTCTTTATGCTATTGAATATAGTACTGATTTTAGCAATGGTTCCTTTTTCCATTAATTCATCTATCAATTGTTTATTAAGAAACGAAATATCATAACCATTATCCTTAATAATCTTTTCCAATTCTTCAAACGACATTTTGAAATTTACTGTTTTTTCTGGTTCAGAAACATTGGAATTTTCAGTAACTATATTAACCTCTAAATTCTTAGGTGAAAAATTACTATTTTCTATTTTTTCATCAGTATTAGGTTTCTCATCTTGTTTTTCTTCAACTGGCTTCTCTATATCAGGAGAATTAACATTTTGATCTTCTTTAGAACTATTAATTTTTTGTAATTCTGTAAAACGTGTTTCGTTAAATCTTAAAACTTCTGATAAATATGCATCTTGTTCTATTTCTTTAATATTCAATAGTTTAAATACTTGATCGACAATTTCAACATTCACAAAACCAGTTTCTTTTAAAGCCTCTAGTTTTTTTACTAATTCTCTTGATAACTCTAAGCTGTTAACAGCTTCTTCTCTATTTTTAATCATACGTTGCAAGCTTCTTTTTTTGACATCAATTCTATCAGATAATTCTTTTAATTTTTCCTGTTGAATAGCCACTAAGTCGACACCTAATTTATGAATGGCTCTAGAAGCATTAATGCTACTAATTAACTCTTCTTCATTACCTTTTACTACTAAGCTTAGAACTTTTTGAAAATCGTCTTCCTCCATACTAAGCAATTTATCTATATCAATTGGGCTATTAATATCAGATGAAGCTTTATTAATCGTTTCGAGATCTTGACCATATTTAATGGCTTCTTCGAAACCCTTATCAATATAATTATGACGAGCTTTAATTAAGGATAAAAATTTTTCTACAATATTATTTTTTCTTCTCATAATTTATCACTCACCTTTTGACCCATTATTGACTGGATTATTTTGTTTTTCTTGTTCTTCCAAATAATCCAATATTATTATTCCCAATGGCAAATTATTTTTTGATTTTCCCAATAAGTAATCTTTTATTTCTTCATCTTCAATTTTTATATCTTTACAAATCTGTTTAGTACTAATTTTAGTAATATGCTTTTTTTCAATAACTTCGTTAAAAATTTGTTCTCCAACCTTTTGTTGTTGATGCTGTAACTTTTCCATATTATTTAGCACCTCCACTAACTACATTGCCTTTTCCAGAAACGTTTTCTTTAAGTGTCTTAGATATTTGCTTTGTTTTTTCACAATAGTATGATAAATTCTCTTCATCCTTAATCTTACTTTTTAATCCATCTAAATCGCAATTCTTTCTTCTACTTTCTATTAAATTATGTAAGTGCTTAGGGTTATTAGCTTTTTTAGCATAAACGCATATAACTCCGTAAATATTGTCATCTAACTTAGCACATATAACTCTAGCTTGTCTTCCAGATGAATTAGGTCTTAAAGAATAGATAGATTTTAAATTTTTATTTGATGTAAAACTTTTTAAATTAGCTTGATCATCTTTTAATTGTTCAATCAATATAAATATATCTTCTAATGTTTCCTTATCAGGAATTGATCTTATATCCCTCTCAATTCCATCATTAAGGAATAACACACAATTAGGACTAGCCATTGGATCTTCTTCATACTTGTTTAAATAATAATCTACTTTTGAATCAGAGAATAATCCAGGCAATTCTGTTTCGACAGCATTTTCTTCTAAATCAGCACTTTCTTTTAATGCTTCATCAAATTCTTCTAATGCTGATATTTGCATATTAATTTTTTCAATATCATCTTGATAATTAACCATGTTTTTTGATGTTACACTTTTAATTACTAATAAATCGACTTTTTTTAGTTTTATTAATCCTGCTATTATTTTACCTTGATATTCATAATCAAATGTACCCCACCATTTATCTATTATACTATTGATTTCTTCTTGACTTTGGCAACTAGCCAACAAATCAGAAACGGCATTTAGTTGTTTTAAAGTATTAGGATTAAACTCCTCTTCTAATTGAGTTTGCAATTCTTCAATTTGTTCATCATAATCATCACTAGTAGTCACTAAATCTATAGGTAACATTTTACTATAAATGCCATTATTTTTGGCAATCATTTCTTTCTTAGCAGCAATTTTATCTTGAAGAGTCATATCATTCATTTTTTCTTCAAGAAGCGGAGTCAAAAGTGTTGGTTGATTTGGATCTTTTAATCTTTCTGATAAATGACACAATTCATTATATCTAGAAATATTATATTGATCTTCTGTTGCCTTATCAACTAAAGCCAACTTTTTTTCTTCCAAATGTTGTTTTAACTCTTCAATAAAGCTTTCTACCATGCTTATTTGAGGAACCGCATTACTACCAAATTGCAACCATATTTGGTAAATGTCTTTACATTTGCTCATACGTTCTAAATACTTCTCGTCTATTTCTAATTCAGAAGCGACAAAATCTACTGCGTCACTATCTAAACTATAAAAATCAAACGGAGCATTTTGAAGTGTATTTATAATTTGTTCTAATTGAAAAATCCTATCAATTCTACTCTTACCTTCTGCAATTTTACCATTTAATTCACTAGTTTCATTATCTAGTACTTCTAATAATTTATTAACACTCATAATAGCCTCCGATTATATATAATTATTATAACATGTTTGAACAAATTAGCCAAGAAAAAAAGAGCATTTTGCTCTAATAATTTCTATTTCTTAAAAAAGGTGGAAGCTCATACTCACTATCAGTATCATTATTATCTTCTTCTTCATCTATTACAGTTGGTGTAACATCAGCTTCTTTTATTCTTCGCATAGGTGTCTGAGCTGTATTATAAAGTGGTTCTTTGTTATTTTTATCGAACCCTGTAGCAATTACAGTAACAATTACTTCGTCTGTTAAGTTTTCATTAATAACAGAACCAAATATCGTATTAATGTCAGTATTGGCAGCAGCGCGAACTACTTCAGCAGCTTGTTCGGCTTCAAACAAAGTTAAGCTCATACCACCAGTAATATTTATAATAGCATCAGTTGCTCCAGAAATGGATGTTTCCAATAATGGACTTGATACAGCTTGCTTTGCAGCTTCAATAGCACGTTCTTCACCCATTCCAATTCCAATACCAATAATGGCATTACCAGATTTTTCCATAACTGTTTTGACATCGGCAAAGTCCAAGTTAACCAATCCAACAACAGCAATTAAATCAGATATTGATTGAACACCACGGCGCAATACGTTATCTACTTCTTTAAATGCTTCTAACATTGGTGTGGTCTTATCGATTATTTCTCTTAATCTATCGTTTGGTATAACAATTATTGTATCAACATGTTTTTTTAATTCTTCGATGCCTGCTAAGGCATTTTCCATTCTTCTTCTTCCTTCAAATGTAAAAGGTTTCGTTACTATAGCAACTGTTAACGCTCCCAAAGCTTGAGCTATTTCGGCAACTACAGGTGCAGCACCAGATCCGGTTCCTCCACCCATACCGCAAGTAATAAATACCATATCAGCCCCAGCTAAAGCATCTTCAATTTCTTTTTTTGACTCTAATGCTGCTTCACGACCAACTTCTGGATTAGCTCCTGCTCCTAATCCATCAGTAAGATTAGCTCCGATTTGTATTTTTACATCAGCTTGAGAATTATTAAGAACTTGTAAATCAGTATTAGCAACGATGAACTCAACACCTTTAACACCTGATTCAACCATTCTGTTAACAGCGTTTCCTCCGCCACCACCGATTCCAATAACTTTAATCTTCGCTAACTGATCCATCTCTAATGCGCCAAACATTCCAATTCCTCCTTAGTTTCCCATAAAGTATCCAAATACTTTACCAACAATTGTATCATTTGTTGTCTTCTTTATACTTTTTTTATTATTTAACATTTCTTCTATTTTACTTGCATCAAACATTGATGCACTTTGATTTCTTAATTTTAATTTTTCATGATAGTATTTAATAATTCCAGCCACACTTGAATACTTATTATTTCTTATTCCAATCGTTGGAATGTTTAACGTACTAGCATTTATTCCAAGCGTATTTTCGACTACATAGCTAAATCCCGTTAATTCTGTAATACCACCTGTAACAATTATATAACTTATTTTCCTTTTTGTTAAGCTATTTATTTCTTTTTTTGCTAGTTTTAGCAACTCTACTACCCTAGACTCTACAATCTCTGATATTTCATATTGATTGATTATTACCTTTTCACCGTTTTTAGTTTCAACCTCTAAAACATCATTAACATCAGCATACCTTCTGCTACAAACAGCAAAATTTTCTTTTAAAGTCCTAGAGGTTGTTAAGTCAACCCCATAAACATATGAAATATCTTTATCAACATTCTTACTTCCCAAATCAATATTTGACTGTTTAATAATTATTCCTTTATTAAAAATCGAAACATCTATTTTATCATTTCCTACATTTATAACAGCACCTAACATTTTATCTAATTCCTTATTTTTAGATTCATAATAGTCACCAATACTACCAAAGGTAATATCGGCAACTTCTATTCCACACTCATCAAAAACTTCTAAAAAAGGAATAATATTTTTTTTAGGAGCAGTAACTAACACTGCTTTTACTTCTAAGTATTCCCCTTTTAATCCTTTAGGGTCAAAGACACCTTCTTTTTGATCAATTGAAAAAGTAATAGGTATTATTGATACTAAGCTATCTTTACTAGGAATCTTTTCAATAGTTGCATCTTCTAAGGCTTTAGCTATATCTTCTCCCGTTACAATATTATCTTCTGAATTAATTTTAGTTGTACCAGATACAACACTAAAACTTCTATCATTTGATGCTACAGTAACGATTGCTTTATTTATTTTAGCACCCAACATAGGTTCTATTTCTTTAATTGCTAATTTTAAAGAATTTATTACCAATTCTTTATCTGTTATCAATCCTCTTCTTATTCCTGTTGTTCTAACATTAGTAGTAGCAAAAACATGAAATTTATCTTTAATAAATTCACCGACTAATACTTTGATACTATCGCTTCCAATATCTATTCCAGTATAAATATCTCTCATATCATCGCTCCTACTTTCAGAATATATTATACTATATTTTATATTTATTTCAAATATTTTTTAGAAAATAAAAGAGTTAAAAGAAAATCCTTTAACTCTATACTAATCAATTAATAAAGATTAAATCACCTTTTATCTTACAACTATATGATATAAATACCTAGCAAAAGTACCAGCATAATTACCCAAATTAAAAATGGCTATAGCAAAAACACTAGCAGTTGTAAAAATAAACGGTGACAATATTATGGCTAATCCTTTTTTTAGACTTTGATTAAATATTAATTTATTGCACATAAATTTCCGACCATCAGTCTTCTAATAGAAGTTCCTAAGCTTTTACCGATATCAAATATTGTCTTAATTCCACTAGTAAAAGCATTAACAATTGCTCCTGAAATATCTAATCCACCATTTATAGCTAATAAATCATTTTTATTGTTTATTTCTATCATATTAATGCCTCCTTAATTACATTTTAAAGGTCTAACAAAACCATCAATTACTCCGACAATAAAGATAATACCAGCAACAAGGCTAATAGCACCCCAAATTGAAAGACCCCCTCCTTTTATTTTATCTAATTCATCTTTACTAATTTCTATCATATTATTCCCCCTTAATGAAATTGGTAACATATTTAAAAATGGTCTTTTCTGAAAGAATAAATTTAACATCGACAACCATATTATCAATTAAATTTTTATCATTAATATCAATTAAAATGTTTTGATAATAAATTAAATTACTATCGAGTACTTCTTCTTTAATAGTTTTGATTGAATATGTGTATATTTTGTTGTTTATATAGACTTTATTTTTGTTAACAATATTTTCCATACTATCTATAGGAACATAAATACTTATATATCCGTTCTTTACTACTCCTTGACAAAGATAATAATGATTAAAATGTACAAATTTATTTATTCCAATTAAAGATATTATTATAAAACTAATAATTATTGACCAAAGCAATAAAGTATTGGGTCTTTTTTCTTGATTAATCATCATGAAATCGTTAACATTAAGCATTACAATTGACCCCTATTTCTATTTTTTGATCAAACAAAGCCATGTTATGGAAACGGTGTGATATATAAATAATCGTTTTATCTTTATAGTTATCAAATATATTTTTTAGAATTTCCTTTTCTTTTTTTATATCCACTTGACTTAAGCTTTCATCTAAAATATAGATACTACTATTTTTTAATAATGCTCTAGCCAAAATTAATCGCTGACGTTCACCGCCACTAATATTAAATCCATTTTCTTCTAAAAGCATTTCATAAGACATATCTCTTTTTTTAATGATTTCATCTACTCCTGCTATTTTACTGACTTCTAAAAAGTGATCATAACTAACATCTCTTCCCATAACGATATTGTTATAAATAGTATCAGTAAACAAGCTTTCATTTTGACCTATATAACAAACCTCTCTTCTTATATCTAAAGTATTGTAATCATTAATATCTTTTTCATCTAAAAATACTTTGTCACGTTCAACTTTTAAAAATTTCATTAATATTTTTCCAATTGTACTCTTACCACTTCCACTTTTCCCATAAATCATCACTTTACTTTTAGCAGGTATTTCTAAACATAAATTATTTAAAACATTCTCACGACCATAATAAGAATAATCTAAATCATTAATTTTTATGTGACCTGAAAGACTATTACCAGTATACTTTTCATCTATTAGCAAATTTTCTTTTTTTAATTCATAAAGTTCAGTTACCCTATCCATAGAAATCTTAGCTTTTTTTATCATCAATTCTAGCTGAATAATACTCTTGATTGGTTCTAAAAAATAAATAATAATTGCATTATATGTAATCACATCACCTAAAGTTAATTTTCCTTGTAAAACCAAAGTAATAGCAACAAAAATTATTAAGGTTAGACCCATATCACTTATTAAATTTTTAAAAAAATTTTCTATGTTGAATATCTTCTGAAAATTATAATTAGTATTCAAGTAATTACTATATTTATCTTGCATTTTATCAATAGATATATCCATTGTTTCTAATGCTTTAATCGTATCAATATTGTTGATAGACTCAATCATATAAGAATTTACATTAGCTGCTGCTTCTTGACTTTTTTTAACATAATTATATAGGGGTCTATTAAATATTTTTATTATTATTGCATAAAGCAATATAAATATTAAACTTAATAAAGCCAAAACATGATTAATACGATAAATAGTAATAAATACGAATATTACTAAAAGAAAATCGACAAATATAGTGACAAATAAATGAGTAATAGTATCTTTAACATCTCCCAAATCATTAATTCTAGCCACAATTTCACCTGTTGTCCTAGTCTTATAATATAAATAAGGAAGTGATATAATATGTTTAAAAATATCAATAATTAGAGTCTTATCTAAACGAATATTAATAAAATTAAGTAAATTATTACGCATCAGGTCAACAACAGATTTTAATCCATAAATAAAAAGCATTATGAATATAATAAAATATAAATTGTTTTTTGATTCAAAATTAATTACGTTTTCTATGATAAATTGAAACGTAAATGAAGTCAAAATGTTAAATACAGTGTATATTAACGAAAAAATAAAGATTGATATAAAAATACTTTTATATTTAATGAAAAGTTGCAGTATAGATTGATGTAATTTATTATTCTTTTCCATAAAAGGAATTGTTCGATTGGGAATGAACACTAAATATTTATTGGTTGTTATATTGTTATAATCTTGTAATTTATATTTTTTTATGCCTATCGCTGGATCACTTACGGTTATAATTTCTTTTTTTCTATTAATGTCTTGAATGACAACAAAATGTTGATATTTGTTATCAATAAGCACATGAGCTATACATGGTAAATATTTATTATCTAAATCCATAATATTACCACTTAAAGCTTTGGTATCAAAACCTAACTTTTTACCCGCTTCAAGCAAATAAAAAGCATTAGTTCCATCTTTAGAAGTATTGGTTAGTTCTCTTAAATACTCTTTAGAAACATTACCACCATATGTTTGAACAATTGTAAGTAGAGAACATACACCACAATCCATTAGTCCTTCTTGCATTACCGTTTTATGCTTTTTAAACATCTTATCACCTCCTCAATTAAATTATTAGACATTTATAAGGTGATTTCCTAAAAAAAAAAGAAATTATTTTGGCATTAATTTCTTTTTTATATCTTTCTTAATATTAGATTTTAGTTTTCTTTTTAATTTAGTCCTTTTACCTTTATAATTAGTGATTAATATAATTATCAATGCTATTAAAACAATTACATAGGTATATATTGGTATCGTTTGTTCAACTCTTTCATATTTGGCAACTAATTTTAAATCACTAGTAACACTGACAGAAAAATCATATATTTCGTCCCCTAAATACCAACCAATGAACTTATATCCTTCCTTAACTGGGTCGGTAATAGGTGCAACTGGATTGCCTTCAAAAACTTTAACCTTCTTAGTTTTACCATCATAGGAAAATGTTACTGTATACTCTGTATCAACATCCACAAAAGAATAATCGCTCCAAAGACCAGCTTTATTACTTTTTGCCACTATTTCGGTATTCTGTAAATCAGTAGTATAAGAATAATTACCATATAAATATGCTACTTTAGCATATCCTAAACTAATTAATTCTTCTTGTAAAAAATTACCATCATAATAAACCCATACTAAATGACGTCCATATTTATCGGTTTTATCACTACCGTCATCATATTCTAAAACTATTTTTTTTGCATTAGTTAATTTATCACAAGTATAATTACTAGCTTCTTTTCCAAATGGTTCTTCACCTTTTGTCGGATGGACTGTTTCTGGGGTATCAATTGCTAAAAACCTCGCTGTTATCTCTTCTTTGTTTAAAATAAACTTTGCTGTATCACCATCGACACACTTGGAAAAAGACACCTCTATTTTTTCATTAGCATATACTGGCATTATCCATAAAAATAATATTATTGCTACGACTACTTTTTTCATTTACTTCACCTATTCTTTATCATAATTATAGCACTAATTAACAAATAATTAAATATTATCCTTTATACTGTCCGCCGTTTATATGTATAACTTGACCTGTCATAAATTTAGAATCATTACTTGCTAAATATACAAATAATGGTGCTATTTCATAAGGTTCTCCTGCTCTTTTCATCGGGCAATCTGCTGCTAAAACGGGTATTTTACATGGCTCCCAACACGCTGGTTGTAATGGTGTCCAAAAAAATCCAGGTGCCACCGCATTAACTCTTATTTTTTTATCAACTAAATTACTAGCAAGAGCCCTAGTGAAACCTACTATTGCACCTTTACTAGTTACATAATCGATGAGTTCTTTTTCGCCATAAAAAGTAGTAATACTACTAAGATTTATAATTGAACTTCCCACACTCATATAAGGTAATGCGGCTTTAGTTAAGTAAAACATTGAATAAATATTAGTACGCATCGTACAATCAAACTGCTCATCACTAATATCAGTTAATTCCTTTTGTTGAAATTGTACTCCCGCATTATTTACTAATATATCAATTTTATTAAATTTTTCTACCGTTTTTTTAACAATTTCTTTACAAAAATGAACATTTTTTATATCACCTGATAATAGAAGACATTCTCCTCCTAGTTGCTCAATATAACTTTTGGTAAATTTAGCATCCTCATGTTCATTGTAATAAGGAATTACTACTTTAGCGCCTTCTTTAGCAAAACAAATAGCGACACTCCTTCCTAATCCTGAATCACCTCCAGTAATAATAGCTACTTTACCTTTTAGCTTACCACTTGCTTTATAATTAGGATCATCAAAAATAGGCCTTGGATACATTAAATATTCAAATCCAGGTTGCACCGTTTGCATTTGTGGTGGAAATTCAACTTTAAATTTTGTACATTTTAAACCAATTCCATCATCTGAAAAACATTGTTGCCCAGGTATATTACAATCACTTAAATTATAAAAATAACTTTTATTTTCGTTATTCTCATTGGTATACATCAAATCACTCCTCATAGGTAATTTATTCATTTTATAAAATCGTGCCATAAAAAAAAGAACTTGGGGTCCTTATTTAATTACAACTAATTTATCTATATTTTTCAAGTTATTTGAATTATTAAGTTCCATAACACTTACTTCTAAAGTATTCCCTGAGGCATGAATTACAAAATGCTTATCTTCAACTATACCTAAATATATCATAACGTGACCTGGTTGATATAAAAGTGATGTTTCATTTCCTGTTATTATACTTAACTTTTCATCATTACTTTTATTATTTAAATAAGTAATCTTACCTACACTTCCATTTTGATCAGCAGTATTTCTTGGAAACATAAATCCAAAAGTTCTAAAAACATTAGATACATAACTAGAACAATCTACACCATTATCCATACCACTCCATTTATATGGTATTCCTTCATATTTGAAAGCTTGAATATATACATTATTTTTAGTATATGGAAGATATCCAATATGAGCTTTATCACGAGCAATGATTACCTCTTTTTTAGAAACATATCCAGTAGAATCTTTAGTAGGTAAAGTAAATTTATATCCATCCTCGGTTACCCCCTTATAAGGTAATTTAGTACTCATATCTAGTAGAACATTATCTATTTCTAATAAAGGTTCTGTTATTATGCCAAAAGAATCGGTATCAATAAAGAAATTCCAATCATCGTCATTAGCTATGGCAATATCTTCATTTTTTACCCATCCACTATAATTATACGCTATGACAAAACTATATTTGGTATCTTTACTTTCGTGAATAATTAATACTGGTGTATTTACATGTAACTCTGTTTCTTGTATTCTATCAAAATTATAAACACCATTACTATCATAAAAATGTACATCCGTTGGAAACCCTTTTAAATTAGCTCGATTAACAATAATCCCTTTAGTAAGAGTATCTTTATCCGTAATATTATCAATATTTCTATTATCTACCATAATATTGACATCTTCACTTGTTACTTCCCCTTTCCCTGTATACTTGGGAAGAGAAGGAACTTTATATTTAGTAATTAAACTTCTTATTTCATTACTAGTTAATTTTTTTAATTCTTTAAGGTCAAAAATACTATCCGTTTTACTTTTTATTTCTTCGTTATATTTAAATATTTCATCTAAGGTAAGAATTATTTGATCATCATCTTTAATAAATTTTTTAGCATTTTCAGGTATTACTTCTATATAACTATCATCATATTTTATCTCTTTATGATCTTCTAATTTATTATTAAAAGAACAGGCAGTACATAACACTAAAACTATTATAGCAATTATTTTTTTCATATATTCACCTTTCAATTTAATAGTATCTAGCAATCTTTCTTATTTATACATTATGTCGATATCAACGTCTCCATTAATACCTGCAATTTGGCCATTATTACAAAGTTGCCAAATTATATAATCATCTTGATAATTAGTTTTATTAGTATAATGAGCAAGCCATACCGGATACTTCTCTTTATTAGTCCATATCGTTTCTAAATAAAATTTACTGCCATATAACATTCCTTGATATCCTTTGCTTTCTATTCGTTTCAAAAAAGCATTAGCAACTTCATTTATCTCATAAAAACTTATCTTAAAATAGTTCCAATCACTCCAACTTTCCCAATCAAAAGCAATTGGCAAATCTAAAATTTCTCCATCTAAAGTTTTGATAACCCAGTCAGCTTGTTTAATCGCTTCATCTTTAGAAGTTGCATTACTGTGAAAATATACACCAACTTTTAGTCCTGCTTCTTTGGCTTTTTTAATATTATTTTTATAATACTCATCAATAGATATTTCACCACTTTGACTTCCTTCAACACCGATTCGCATCATAACAAAAGTGGCACCCATATCTTTTACTTTATCAAAATCAATGTTACCTTGCCATTTAGATACATCAATACCTATTTCCGTTTTATCAGTTTTATAATTAGTATAAATATCTCTAAATTGGGTTTTAACACTTGGACTTGACTCACTAACGCTACTTGATGGTTTAACAACATTTAAAGTTACATTTACACTTTCAATATTATTACTACTATCACTAAGATGATAAACCAATTTATAAGTACCTATTTTATTTAAATCATAAGTACCTTCAATATTACATTTAACATCTCCCGTATAATTATCGCCATAAGTAATAAGGTTACATATATCTTTATCATAATTGACATTAACAGTCTTATTAGTACCACTAAAGACTAAAGGTGGTGTCGTATCAACTATATCAATATTATATTTATAAACATATTTTTTATTATTTAACTCATAATATACTTGATATTCATTATTACCAAGTTTAGTTGTGTCTAATTTATAATTATCACTAGTTATCTTTATATCTTCTCTTTTTACTTCGATAACATCATCCAAATAAAGATCAGTATAAACTTCAACTTTGTTTAAATTAGTTACTAAAAAATCATTAGAATTATCATTATATACAACTTCCTTAGAACCACATCCCGTTAAAAATAGACTAAGTAACAATACTATAATTATTTTCATATCCACCTTACCTTATTTATTAAATATCCTTTTTATTTTATGTATTTTTATTTAATAGATACATTTCCTCTTATATTTATAATTTACCTGCCATTTTAAAATATTATATATAAGTTTCTATAAACAATTTTAGCATAAATTAAGGTATATTAAAACCCGAACATTGAAAAGTTCGAGTTTAATATCAATCTGGTGGGCCTGGGAGGACTTGAACCACCGACCTCACGCTTATCAGGCGTGCGCTCTAACCACCTGAGCTACAAGCCC
>CANQDV010000032.1 GCA_947593955.1 uncultured Bacilli bacterium
AAAATTATCAAACTTCTATTTTTAAAAGTTGCATAAGAAAACCTCTAGAAAAATTCTAGGGGTTTGTCTACACTCTGGAGCCACGTTTCTTAATATAGAAACGTGGTTTTTTAATGTTAGAATTAAATTATTGTCAGCTTTTCAATAGTTTAAAAAATAATTTTGAATAAAATAAAAAGATAAAATACATAATATTATTGATAAATAGTAAATAGAATTAAATAGGTGGTAATGTGTTTGTTAGGGTATTCTTTTTTCTTTTAGGATTTGGATTATCTATAATAGGTTTTACTTATATTATAAGTTATTTTAATCTATTTACAATTGGGTATAATTTTATCGATTATTTACTATTCATAGTGAAAAGATTTGAATGCCTAATAGCAATAATTGGTTTAGTAATGATTACATTATCCATATTTAAAGGAGGAAATAAATTTGATATACGTTTATGATATTATATTAAATTGGTCAAGTAATGAAATATATGACTTTTTTGAATGGGAGTTAAATGATGAAATTGAACACATAAAAAGAATTCCCCTTTTTAAAATAAATACTGAAACTTTTAGTGATATTTTGAATTATGATATTAGAGTTGAACCAGAGTTACTAAATAAAATAAAAAATTTAACGGAAGTTTATACTGTTGATAAAATAGGAGTTATTAGTTATGCTTCTGTTTTTACAGATGGGATTAGAGCTATTGGAGTAGAGTTTAATGAGAAAGGTATTTCTATTTTTAAAAGTGGTTTATTACTAGATGAAGAGCAAGATATTTTAATGCTTTCTAATAAAATGATGGAATCAAAAATTGATATTGGCAAATTGAAAAAAGTGGATAAAGATCCATTTATAACTAGATTTGAAAAAGATATGCGTCACTTATTAAAAACGGAAATATGTGATTGTTATAAGAAAGGAAATTTCGATAAATTAAAATATTTATATTATGAATGTTTTGGTAAAGATTTAGATAATATTGATTTGATGTACCATAAATTATTAGATAGTATAGATAGAGAAATGAATAACAATCATAATAAATTATATGAAGTTATAAAATTATCCTACCAAAACAAGAATTAAACGAAAGAAATTAGTTGTTAATAATTTCTTTTTTTTTTATAATATTTATTGGTGATGTAAGATGAAAACAATAAAGATGTTAATAAATAAATATGAAGAAATTATAGCATATTTAATTGTCGGAGCTATGACAACGGGATTAAGTATTGTATCTTATTATTTTTGTACGAGATTTATAGCGTTAAATTATCAAATATCTAACGTGTTATCTTGGATAATATCTGTTTCGTTTGCTTTTGTAGCTAATAAAAAGTTCGTATTTAAGTATGTCTCTAAAGATAGAAAAAGTTTGTTTTTAGAAATATTTAATTTTTTTAAATATCGTATCTTATCATTATTGATTGACATGTTTTTAATGTTTTTATTATTTGATCAATTAAAATTTAATGATTTATTATCAAAAGTAATCGTTCAAATTATTATTATCATTATTAATTATATATTTAGTAAGTTTTTGGTATTTAAGAAAGAAAAGAGGGATACATTTACATATCAAAATAACAATATCGAAATAACGGAAAGTAATATCAGTGGAATAATTAATCCTCAATTAGTTTTAAAAGGGGATGTAAAAAGAAAAAATGTAATATTAAAGATTTGTACTTTAAAAAAGGAAATTTTTCGTACTAAAATCAAAGAAAAATTTTTTAATATTTCAGTTTTGTTAAGTAAAAATGATAAAACAATAAGGTTAATAGAGGAGAGTGAAAATAACGAAATTTTAATCGATACATTAAAAAACACTTTATTAAGAAGAGTATTATACAAAGTTTATGCCCAAATAAAGATATTTAAAGAAAATTTTAATTATAAAAGGAAAATGCTTTTTAATCGGCTATTTAGAAAAGATTCTTATAATTTATTAAGTAATGAATATGATCGTATTTTTCATGGGGGAGTTGCTGACAGAAAAGATTATTATTATTTATTTTTACCAGACGATTATTTAGAATGGTTTTCTAAAGAAATGGAACAGCAAAAATATGATAAATTAGATTATAACCCATTAATTTCTATTTTAATACCTGTATATAATACGGACGAAGTTTTATTGAAAGAATGTTTAAATTCTATTTTAATTCAAAAATATCAAAATTTTGAGGTTTGTATTGTAGATGACTGTTCGACGAATTTAAATGTTAAAAAGATTTTGAAAGAGTATTCTCGAAAAGATAAAAGAATAAAAGTAAAATATCGTGATACTAATGGGCATATTTCAATAGCTACTAATGATGCTTTAGATATGGCAACTGGTGATTATATAGCTCTTATGGATAGTGATGATACTATATGTGAAAATACTTTATATGAAGTAGCATTTGCTATAAATAAGAATAGAAATATTGATATGATTTATACTGATGAAGATAAAATAAATAGCGAAGGATTATTGCAAGATCCATATTTTAAACCTGATTATTCTCCAGAAAATTTAATGTTTGGAAATTATATATGTCATTTTTCGGTATTTAGGGGAAGTATTTTAAAATCTTTAGGAGGATTTAAACCAGAGTTTGTAGGAGCTCAAGATTTTGATATAGTTTTAAGATTTGTTGAAAAAATAAATCCTGATAATATATATCACATAAATAAAGTATTATACCATTGGCGCAAAGCTCCTGGATCAACTGCTGAAAATATTGCTAATAAATCATATGCCATAGAAAATGGGAAAAAAGTTCTGGAATCAGCTTTACAAAGAAGAGGACTATGTGGAAAGGTAAAACTACCTAAAGTTATGGCACATTACCTTATAGAATATACTTATAAAAATGAACCTATGTTATCTATAATTGTTTCTTGTTCTCAAATAACTTCTAATTTAACTAAATGTTTGAATTCTATTTATGAAACTAATAAATATAAAAACTTTGAGGTTATTTTAATAACCAATAAAAAGAATAATAAATTAAAAAAATATGAACATGAATATAAAAATTTAAAAGTAGTGAGTATGGGTAAAAAAAATAATATTAATGATGTCATTTTTAACAGTACTAATGGGGAATATCTTTTATTTTTAGATAGCAATATCAAAATTGATTGTAAAAATACTTTAAATGATATGGTGGGGTATGCTATGCAAGAGCATATTGGAGCAGTAGGTATTAAGATATTATATCAGGATGACACTGTTAAGAGTGCAGGTCTAATAATAGGTAAGGGTGATACCCATTATAAATATTCAAACTTTGACTCAGATTCCATGGGATCATATGGACGTCTAGCTTTTCCTATAAATTGTAGTGCTGTATCATTAGAATGTTTAATGATTAATAAACATAAATTGGAAGAAATTGGTGGATTTGATGAGAATTTTAAAATATCATATATTGATGCTGATATTTGCTTAAGATTATTAGAAAAAAAATACTATAATGTTGCATTATTAAATGAATATGTTTATTATACTTTAAATAGAAGACAAGAATTCCTTTTAATAGGAAAAAAGCATAAGTTACTATTAAAAGATTTAAAATATTTTCAGTCCAAGGTAGGTTTTAATTATACTGATCCTTTTTATAATTCAAATTGTAGTCTCAAAGAAACGGATTATGTTGAAAGATAAATAAAATATAAAAAGGAGTATGAAAATGATAGAAAATAATATTAGAATTTTTTCAAGTGATATAAGTGGAATTATTAATTCACAATTAATAATAAAAGGGCACGCTAAAATAAGAGATTGTTATCCCTTGTTAAGAGTTTATTCCCAAGAAAAACTAATAGCAGAGCAAAAAATCGATAAAAGACATTTTTGCGTAGCAATTTTGTTAAAAAAAGAAGATAGAAGAATTAGAATTGTTGAAGTAGTAGATAATAAAGAATTACAATTATGTGTCAAAAAAAATACTTTATTAAGAAGAATATTATATAAAATTATCAAAAGTTTAGGAAATTGGATAAAAAAAATAAAAAAAGATATTATCCAAATAAAATTAGAAAAATTTAGACGTACAGCCTTACCAATATTAAACAAAGAATATAATAGATTATATTATAGAGGTTTTTATTGTAGTGAAACTTTATATTATCCTTTAATAAAACCAGATTATATAGAGTGGTACCATAAACAAAGTCCTATTAGTCATGAAAAGTTAAAATATCAACCATTAATTTCTATTTTAATGCCTGTTTATAATACTGATGCTAAGTTATTACAACAATGTTTGGATTCTATTTTAAATCAATCATATCAAAATTTTGAATTATGTATTACTGATGATTGTTCAACAGATAAAAATACCAAAAAAATACTAAAGGAATATGGAAAAAAAGATGATAGAATAAAAATCCAATATCGTAAGGAAAATGGGCATATATCCAAAGCGACAAATGATTCTTTGAGTATAGCAAAAGGTGAATATGTTGGTTTAGTTGATAGTGATGATTTATTATGTGAGGATGCTCTATATGAGGTTGCCTATGCCCTTAATAAAAATAGTAATCTTGACTTAATTTATACTGATGAAGATAAGATTGATTTAGATAATAATGTTTTAGAACCACATTTTAAACAGGATTTTGGTTTTGATAGTTTTCTTAATAGTAATTATATTTGCCATTTTTGTGTTTTAAGAACCGCACTTTTAAAGACGATTGAAGGATTTAAAGATGAATTTGTCGGTGCTCAGGACTATGATTTATTATTACGTTTTGTTGAAAAAATTAGTAATGAACATATTTATCATATTGAAAAGGTTTTGTATCATTGGCGAAAAAACCCTAATTCTACAGCTGATACTATTTTAAACAAACCATATGCCATAAATAATGGTAAAAAGGCAGTCAAAGCTTCTTTAAAAAGGCAAAATCTGTATGCCGAAGTTAAGGCATCCTTGGATTCAGCAACTTATATAGTTAAATATTTATATAAAAAAGAACCCAAAATATCTATTATTATTAACGATGCCATTAAGAGTAACTTTTTAGAAGAATGTGTTGATTCCTTTTATGAATGGGTGCAATATCAAAATATAGAAGTTATTATTTTGAGTGCTAAAAAGAAGAAATCTTTGGATTATTTATTATCTAAATATAAAAATTTGCAAATAAAATATATAAAACATATTTCTATAGAGACTTTAAATAATGTTGCTTTGCATGATACTAGTGGGGAATATTTATTATTTTTAGATAGTGATATGGAATTTGTTAGCAAGGAAACTTTTAACTATATGGTAGGATATGCTATGCAACAACATATAGGTGCTGTGGCTCCTAAAATTATGTATCAAGATGACACGGTAAAATCTGCGGGGATAGTTATAGGTAAAGGTGATATATATCATAAATATTCGAATTATAAAGATGCATCTTTAGGAAATTCAGGTGTTCCTATAGCTCCCATAGATTGTGCTGCTGTATCCTCATCTTGTCTTATGATTAATAAAGAAAAATTTCGTGAAGTAGGTGGATTTGATTCGAATTATCAATTGTCATATTACGATTCTGATATAGGAATTAAATTGTTACAAAGGAAGTATAATAATGTAGCATTACTCAATATAAAAATTCATTGTAATACGGATAGAAACGAAGAAATGCACTTCATTTACAAAAATTATAATAAGTTATTAAAAGATCAAAAATGTTTTAAGGAGTGTTGGCAAGACTTTAAAGATCCCTTTTATAATCGTAATTTTAGTTTCAAAGAAACTGGTACTATTGATAGATAAATTTCCATTTAAATACTTGAAAGGAAACAAAAAAATAGTATAATATTTATTGAAAGATATTATTTATTATTATAATATCTTTATGAAGGAAGGTAGGGTAAAATGGAACTAAAAGGATCAAAAACTGAACAAAATTTGATGACGGCCTTCGCAGGTGAAAGTCAAGCAAGAAACAAGTATACTTATTATGCTTCAAAAGCTAAGAAAGATGGTTATGAGCAAATTGCAGCCATTTTTGAGGAGACAGCTAATAATGAGAAAGAGCATGCAAAACTTTGGTTTAAGTATTTACATGGTGGTGATGTTCCATCAACAATGGATAATTTAAAAGATGCAGCTAATGGAGAAAACTATGAATGGACAGAGATGTATGCTGATTTTGCTAAGACAGCTAAAGAAGAAGGATTTAATGATTTAGCATACTTGTTTGAAGCAGTAGGTAAAATAGAAAAAGAACATGAACAAAGATATTTAACTTTGTTAAAAAATATTGAAGATGATAGAGTATTTCATAAAGACGGAGACAAAATATGGATTTGTAGAAACTGTGGACATGTTTATGTAGGAAAGAATGCCTTAGATGTATGTCCTGTTTGTAAACATCCACAAAGTTTTATGGAAGTAAAAGCAGATAATTATGAATAAGAAGCCCAATAGCTTCTTTTTTTTAATATTGATTGCAAAAATAAAAACAAGAAAGAGAAAATAAATTTATATCGATTTTTAATTATTCATTTGGTATAATAATATAGGTGATGATAATGAAGAAAATGATATTTATAGTAATTATGATGATATTTATAATTGGTTGTTCTAAAAAGGTGGATTTAATTGGTACATGGAATAGTAATGGCAAATCATATACCTTTAATGGCGATGGAACTTGTACTAAAGTTGTCAATTCTACATCTTATTCATGTACTTATGATGAAAAAGACGGAGTTGTAAATATTTATTTAACCAATGATCCTACTAATGTTTATGAATCTGGTCAAATTAATCCTGATTTGATTATTATAGGTAGTGATGTATATCAAAAAAGCGAATAATTATTCGCTTTTTAATGTTTTATATACAAGTTCAATATTTTGCAATGCTTCTTTATTGTAGGTGTGATTTAATATATCGCCTTGGTATCTAGGGGTTAAATGAACATGAAAATGCTTAACCTCTTGTCCATAATCATTATTTTGAATTATTGTTAAGCCTTCACAGTTTAATTTTTCTTTTAATAAGGCATACATTTTTTTTGTTATACTATTGATATGATTTAATGTATTTAAATCAATATCATTAATATTTACAAAATGTTTTTTAGGAATAATTAGAGTATCACCATTAGTTTTAGGATCGATATCCAAAAAAACTTTTACTATATCATCCTCATACAAAGTATAACTAGGAATTTCTCCATTTACAATTTCACAAAAAATACAATCCATTTATTAGTCATCTCCTATATAATCATTTTACCAAAAAAATAAAAATGCATAAAGCATTTTTAATGAATACAGCAAATATTCATTAATATATTGAAATAAATTTGATGTTTTTATACATCGTTTAATGTTTTTAATTTAAAAATATATGTTATAATATGATTATCTTGGAGGGATATTATGTTAAGTATAAACAATTTGACAGTAAGAACCAAAGATAAAGAAATATTGAAAGATTTTAGCATAGATATTCTAGATGGAGAAATTCATGCCATTATGGGTCCTAATGGTACAGGAAAAAGTACACTGTCTAAAGTTATTTTAGGGTGCAACGATTATGAGGTTATAAAAGGGGATATAATTTATAATGGTGAACGTATCAATGATTTATCTACAGATGAAAGAGCTAAACGAGGAATTTTTTTATCATTTCAAAATCCTATTAGTATAGAAGGAGTTACTAATAGTGAGTTTTTAAGAACGGCTATCAATGAAAGAAGTGATAAACCTATTGGATTGTATGAATTTATTAAAGAGTTAGATAAGGCGACAGAAGATTTACAAATGCCAGATGGCCTATTGCATAGAGCTATTAACAAGGGAGCATCTGGTGGCGAACGAAAAAAGAACGAAATACTGCAATTAAAATTATTAAAACCGCAATTTATAATTTTAGATGAATTAGATTCAGGACTTGATGTTGATAGCTTAAAAATTGTATGTGACAATATTAATGAATATTTACAAAATAATAAAAAAACATCAATATTAATTATTACTCACTATCCGAGAATTTTAGAATATATTAAACCGCGATATGTTCATATTTTACAAAATGGAAATATAGTAAAGACAGGAGATTACAATCTTGCTATTGAAATAGAAAAAAATGGCTACAGCAAGATAAATACCATAGATGAAAATGCCAAAAATGAATAAGTTAGTAATAGATAATATATTAGATTTAAAGGATATAGTAATAAAAGAAGATACAACTTTAATAGATAAATTAGAAAATACAATAGGAACAATACATATTTATGTTGAAGATAACGTGTGTTTATACGAAGTATCAATGTTCAAAAAAACAAAAAATAAAATTATATATCATATTGGCAAAAATAGTAAAGTTATAGTAAATAAAATTGCAATAGATAATAGTGATGAATTAGAAGTTTACTTAGATAATTGTTATGCAGAATTTACTTTAAATACTGGAATAATTAATTATAAGAATAATACTCTTAGTGAGAAAGTTTATCATAACCAAGACTATACCAAAAGTAATATAACTAATCATGCTATAAATTTTGCTAATAATAATTTAAATATTGATGTAGATGTTGTTATTCCCAAAGAAAGCTATGGAAGTAATTCTAATCAGGATAATAAAATTATAAACTTTGGTAGTGGAAAAAATGAAATTAAACCGAACTTAATTGTGGATAATAATGAAATAGAAGCAAGTCATTCTGCATATATAGGTAAGTTTGATAAGGAAAGCATATTTTATCTTATGACTAGAGGATTATCATTAGAAATGATTAAGAAATTATTATCAATAGGTTTTTTGTTAAATAAAATGGATTTAAATGAAAGAAAAGATGAAGTGATTGTGTTTATTAATCAAAATATATAGGAGGTGAAAAAAGTGAACAGAGAAGATTTCCAAATGTTAAATAATGATATTGTCTATTTTGACAATGGTGCCACTACTTTAAAACCTAAATGTGTTGTAGATGAAGTGGTTAATTATTATACTAAGTACACAGCTAATGCGCATAGAGGTGACTATGATATAAGTCAAATTGTAGATAGTAAATATGAAACAGTACGAGATAAAGTTAGAGATTTTATTAATGCTGAAAAGTCAAGTGAAATTATATTTACTAAAGGAACAACAGAATCACTTAATACGGTTGTATTTGGCTTTATGAATACCTTTTTAGAAAAAGATGATGAAGTACTGATTACCAAAAGTGAACATGCTTCAAATGTCCTTCCATGGTTAGAGTTAGCTAAAAGAAAAGGGATAGTAGTTAAATTCATTCCCTTAAATGAAAATCATGAGGTAACTGTTGAAAATATTAATAGTGTAGTAACTGATAAAACTAAAGTTATATCTTTGGCTCATGTTACTAATGTAATTGGCGATGTAAGACCAATAGAAAAAATTGGAGAGTTATGCCAAAATAAAAACATTATTTTTGTAGTAGATGCTGCTCAAAGTATTGGGCATATACCTATTGATGTTCAAAAATGTAATATATCATTTTTAGGATTTTCAGCACATAAAATGTTAGGACCTACTGGAATAGGAATTTTATATGGTAAATATGAATATTTAAATAAAATGATTCCAATTGAATATGGTGGAGGAATGAATTCCTATTTTGAAAGTAATGGTGAATTAGAATACAAAGATTTACCAGAACGCCTAGAAGCTGGAACCCAAAATATAGCTGGAGTTTTAGGAATGGGAGTAGCTATTGACTATTTAAATTCTCTAGGACTAAATAATATTCACAATTATGAAGTAGAGTTAAAAAAATACGCTGTTACTAAATTAAAAGAAGTACCTAATATACGTATATACAATGAAAATTCTAATTCTGGAATTGTCATTTTCAATGTTGGCAAAATATTTAGTCAAGATTTAGCAATATTTTTAAACCATTTTGGTATTTGTGTAAGAGCTGGTAACCACTGTGCTAAAATAGTTAAAGATGAAATAAATGTATCCAATACATGTAGAGCTAGTTTTTACTTGTATAATACTAAAGAAGAAATAGATAAATTGGTTGCAGCATTAATGGAACAAGATAAAATATTTGATATAATTTTATAATAAAAATAGATGAAGAGGTGGAAATAATGGACGATAAACTAAAAAGAGATATAATTTTGGACAATTATCAAAATCCAATGAATAGGGGGTTGACTGACAATAGTGGATATATTAAAGTAAATACTAGAAATTCATCTTGTATTGACAATGTAGATGTAATGGCTAAATTAGAAAATGGAGTGTTTATTGATATAAGATTCGATGGTGAAGCTTGCGCTATATCGACATCAGCTACATCTATAATGATTAAAACTTTAATAGGAAAGACTATTAGTGAAGCTGAATCAATAATAGATAATTATGAAAAAATGATTAATGAAGAGGAATATGATCCAGAAGTATTAGGAGAACTTAATGTTTATGATACTGTTTCAAAACAACCTAGTCGTAAAAAGTGTGCAACTCTTCCCTTTGAATCAATAAAAAAAATAATTGCTCTTGCCAAAGAAGAAAGATAATGGAGGTATTATGAAGTATAATGGCGTTTTATCATTACAAGTAAGAGAATATAATGGGGTTGAAGATGGATATGAATGTTGGACTTATTATCGTGATGTTATAGGTGTTAAAACTGATAATGGTGTAATTGATTACAAAACAGGGGAACCATATGATGTCATTTATAGAGATGAAAATCATCGATTGATCTGTTCACATAGTAGGATAAAAATAGGAAATATTTATGCTATAGTAATGAGCAATATCACTTTAAATAAATCTGGAGATATTGATAAATATATTAAGAAAATGCCACAGTATACAAAAGAGTATAAGAAGATGAAACGATATAAAATTTAATGACTAAAAGGAGGAATGGCATCTATGGAAATCCAGGGAATAAATGAAGATAATGTTAAAGCAATATCTACAATAAAACAAGAAGATAAATGGATTTTGGACTATAGAATAGATAGTTATAAAAAATTTTGTAATTTGCCAATGCCTTCTTTCGGACCTAAATTTAATATTGATTTTAATAATATCATTTATTATAAAAGTAATAGTCAAGGTTTGGAAAACAATTGGGAAAATGTAGATAATAATATTGCTTGTGAGTTTAAAAATCTTGGTGTTATTGATAGTGAAAAAAAGTTAGATGGTATAGGAGTTCAATATGAAAGTGAAGTCATATATCATAATATGATAGAAGAACTGGATAAAAAGAAAGTTATATTTACTTCTATTGAAGATGCTATGAAAAAATATCCAGAATTAGTAAAAAAGTATTTTGCAACGATTGTTAAAAACGATGAAAATAAATTTGCGGCATTAAATGGGGCTGTATTTAGTGGAGGTAGTTTTATTTATATTCCACCTAATACTAAATTAGATAGACCATTACATAGTTATTTTAGAATTAATTCTAGGAGTATGGGTCAATTTGAACGTACTTTAATTATTGTCGATGATAATAGTGATTTGCACTATGTTGAAGGCTGTACAGCAACTAATTATAGTGATTCATCACTTCATGCCGCCGTAGTAGAAATTTATGTTGGTAAAAATAGTAAATGTCGCTATAGCACTGTTCAAAATTGGGCGCATAATGTTTTAAATTTAGTTACTAAAAGAGCATTAGTAGAGGAAAATGGAACAATGGAATGGATTGATGGAAATATTGGTTCCAAAGTTACTATGAAATATCCTTCTTGTATTTTAAAAGGTGATAATTCTAATGGAACTTGTATTACTATAAGTGTAGCTACTTCTTCTCAACAACAAGATACAGGAGCTAGAATGATTCATTTAGGTAAAAATACTAAAAGTAATATTATTTCCAAAAGTATTGCTAAAAACGGAGGAAATGCTAGTTATCGAGGAAAAGTTGACATAAAAGATAAGGCTCTTAATAGTGAAGCTATGGTAAAATGTGATACTTTAATACTTGATCAAATATCTAAAAGTGATACTTATCCAACTAATATTTGTTCCAATAATACTAGTAGTTTAGAGCACGAAGCCACTGTCTCAAAAATAAGTGAAGAAAAATTGTTCTATTTAATGTCAAGAGGAGTTTCTAAAGAAAAAGCTATAGAATTAATTGTTTTAGGTTTTATTGAAAAATTTAGAGAAGAATTACCTTTAGAATATGCCGTAGAATTGAACCAACTATTGAAAAAAAACTTATAAAATATTAAAAAAGTATGTATTCTAAAATTTAAATAAGTTTGGATATAAGAATATTGATTTTCTTTTTAAGAAAATATTAAATATTCTTTTTTTTATATAATTAAAATTAAAAAATGGCAATTTGTTCTCTTTTATAGTTTATGTTACATTACTTGCGAAAGGAGGAAAATTATGTTAAATCAAGTTGTTTTAGTTGGAAGATTAACTAAAGATCCAGAAGTTAGCAAATCTGAAACTAATAAACAATATTCTCACATTACTTTAGCAGTACCTAGAAGTTTTAAAAATATTAATGGTGAATATGATACTGATTTTATTGATTGTGTATTGTGGGATGGTGTTGCTAAATCTACTTCTGATTATTGCAAAAAAGGTGATATTGTAGGAGTAAAAGGAAGAATTCAAAGTGATATCCAAGAAAAAGAAGATGGTAGCAAAAAATATTATATTAATGTTGTTGCTGAACGAGTTACTTTCTTATCTAATAGTAAAAAACAAGAAGAAGATTAATTATGACGTATAATTATTAATTTATAATCCATACTACTAATGGTTTAAAAGTTACTATTTCGTTAACTTCAACCAATCATAAAGCATAATTATTTATAATGAAATTATCTTGGGAGTGGTAGTATGACATTAATGGGACAAAGAATTAAAATTTTACGTAAGCAAAATCATTTGACACAGAAGGAATTAGGCGAGAAGCTTAATGTAACTAAAGTGAGTGTGTGCTGTTATGAAAAAGGAACGAGAACGCCTTCACTGGAAACCTTGATGGATTTATCTAATATCTTTGCCGTTAATGTAGATTACTTCTTAGGAAATGATAGTTATGTAATATCTGATAACGATAATAATTATGGAATGAAAATGGCCAAAGAAGAAATGGAACTAATTACTGAATTAAGGAAATATACTAACTTATATGAAAAATTATTAGAAGATCCAAAAAGAGCAATAGAACTAATTGATAAAAAATTAAGATAAACTAAAAATAATGATACACAATATTTAAGTGTATCTTTTTGTTTGATAAAAGTGTAAAAAACTATTGCACAAATAATTTTTGATTAATATAATGAATATGAAAATAAGAAAATATGAGGGATAGTATGGTGAATTATAAAAATAAGTGTGAAGAATTAATAAGAAAAGGGGTTAATATTGTCGATATAAATAATACTTATATTGATCAAAGTGTAGAAATTGGTGAAGGATGTATAATATATCCTAATACATCTATTAGAGGTAATACTAAAATAGGTAAAAATAATATTATTGATATGGGAAGTATTATAGAAGATAGTTTTATTGGTGATAATAATCATATTATAAATTCTTATATAGAAAATAGTGAATTAGGAAACAATAACATAATAGGTCCTTTTGCGCATATTCATTCTAATAGTGTAATTAATGATAACATTACAATAGGAAATTTTGTTGAAATAAAAAGCACAATTATATTAAATAATGCCAAGGCTAAACATTTATCATATATAGGTAATACCAAAGTTGGGGAAAATGCTAATATTGGTGGTGGAGTAATTATTGCTAACTATAATCCTTTAACTAAAGAAAAGTATGAGACAACAATAGAAGAAGGAGTTTGTATTGGTTCTAATTCGGTTATAGTGTCACCAGTTGTTTTAAAAGAAAACTCTATTGTAGCAGCAGGATCCGTTATTACCTATGATGTTCCTCCTTTTGCTTTAGCAATAGCAAGAACTGGTCAAATAAATAAAAATAATTATAATAAAAAAGGTGATCTAGTATGAATATTATCGAAATAATAAATAAAAAAAGACTAAAACAAAGCTTGTCATATGAAGAATTAGAATATGCTTTTATGGGGTATTTAGAAAATAAAGTAGAATCATATCAAATGTCTTCTTTACTAATGGCTATATGTATAAATGGTATGACCGATGAAGAAATAATAAATCTTACCGATATTTTTGTAAAAAGTGGCGATTGTCTTGATTTAAGTAGTATTGAAGGTATAAAAGTTGATAAACATTCAACTGGAGGAATAGGTGATAAAACAACATTGATTATTGCACCAATAGTTGCAAGTTGTGGAGTTAAGTTAGTAAAAATGTCTGGAAGAGGATTAGGTATTACTGGTGGGACGATTGATAAATTAGAAAGTATTAAAGGTTTTAAAACGTCTTTATCTAATGATGAGTTTATTCAAGAAATAAAAGATATTAATATGGCAATCTCTAGTCAAACAGACAATTTAGCACCACTTGATAAAAAAATATATGAATTAAGAGATGTAACAGGAACGACTAATTCCTATGCTTTAATTGCTATTTCAGTTATGAGCAAGAAAATAGCATGTGGAGCAGATAAGATATTAATTGATTTAAAAGTGGGAAGTGGAGCCTTAATCAATACTAAAGAAGAAGCTTTAAAATTAGCGGATATTATGCAAAAAATAGGTAATCACTTTGGCAAGGAAACCAAAATAATTATTAGTAATATGTCGACGCCATTAGGTAAAAATATTGGTAATAGTTTAGAAGTAATAGAAGCAATGGATGTTTTAAAAGGTAATATAAATAGTGATTTAGGAGAACTAATTATTTTACTTGCTAGTACTTTAGTAAGTTTAGGTAAAAATATTAGTTATGAAATAGCCAAAGAAGAAGTACTTAAAGTTATAAATGATGGTAGGGCTTATAATAAATTCTTAGAATTTGTCAAATATCAACATGGCGATATATCTACCCTTGCTGTAAGTCAAGATACTATAGTAATTAAAAGTGAAAAAGAAGGTACTTTAAAAGAGATAAATGCTAAAAAAATAGGAGAAGTATCTATGCTACTAGGTTCTGGAAGGCAAAAAAAAGGCGACGATATTGATCATACAGTAGGAATTGTTTTAAATAAAGAAATTGGTAATTATATACATCAAGGAGATATTTTATGTACTCTTTATGTAAATAAGGTAAAAAATGATTTTAATATTAATGAAGCTTTTATAATAGAATGAGAGGAGTAATTTATGATTAAATGTGTTCATTGTGAAACTCTAAATGATCCAAATAATAATTATTGCTGTCATTGTGGAAAAAAATTAGGTAATATTTCTCACGGTCCAACTTATTCGTATGAGATATTTTTAAAAATTATTAATCCACTTGGAATCATTATGGCTATTTATAAATTAATAGAATTCAATTTGAATTATTTTGTGTGTATTTTAGGAGGAACAACTTGTTTTACTAGTAATTTTATTAATATTGCTAAAAAGAACTTTTCAATATCAATTATTATTTTTACTATATTAGTTATAATTAATATTGCTACTATATTAAAAATGCGAGACATAAATAAAAATACTAATTATAAAGGGAACTATTTAGTGAAGAAAAGAATATACATAATCACAGCTTTTTTATTTGGAGCCTTAGGAATACATCGTTATATTGCAGGAGATTATATAAGAGGTAGAATATTTTTATATATAACTTTATGTAGTTTAATTTTTAGTTTAATTGTCGTTATGGTTTTCCCTTTCGTTGTAATTATGTATTCTAGTTTGTATATTGTAATTAGTATTATAGGAATAACAGATGGTTTAATAGCTATATCTAAATTTTCTAATGAAGAAGGGAAAATATATGTATAATTAATTATTAAATAAAATTTTTGCAACAGAAATGTTGCTTTTTTTTATTGCAAAATCCCTAGGGGGGGGGGTATAATGTAATATGAAGAATAATATATTCGGAGATGGTAGAGTTGAAAAATAAAAAGAATATAATTATGGTATTATTAATAATAATGGTCTTATTAATATCAGTAGGATATTCAATATTTAATACAAGTCTTAGTATAAATGGAACAGCCAATATAGCAAGTACATGGAATATATTATTTACGAAAATAGAAGAGGTAGAAAGAAAAGGGAATGTAAC
>CANQDV010000033.1 GCA_947593955.1 uncultured Bacilli bacterium
TTGATGTAGATTTTAAATTACCAGGAGACTATATAACATATCAAATAACAGTAGAGAATAAAGGAACAATAGATGCCATAATAAATAAGATAAATGCAACTCAGTTAGGTAGTGATGTCATAGAATTTATAATAGATGGGATAAAAGAGGGAGATAAGTTAGGGCATGGAGATAAGACCACATTTAATGTAACTATAAAATATAAAGAAGATGTAACAGAAGATCCTAATCTAGCCGATAATAAATTAAGAGTAGATATAACATATATACAAGATACAGGGAGTAATATACCAAGTAATAATCCAGATATAGTACCAACAAGATTATCACAAAAGATACTATATGATAATGAAGAAAAACCCGATACAAGTATAGATTTCTCTAAAATAAGCAGTGATAGCAATGGCAAAGGATTATATTATACCAATAAGAAAACTGAAGATAATAAAATAACCTATTACTTTAGAGGAGCAGTAGACAATAACTATGTATCTTTTGGAGGATACTACTGGCGAATAGTTAGGATAAATGAAGACGGAAGTATAAGATTAATTTATCAAGGAGCAACAGCTGATGCTATAGGAGAAGATGTATCTATAGGAAGAAGTGTTTTTAATCCAACAATAGGAGATAACGCTCTTGTTGGATATATGTACGGTAAACATACAACTTATACTGACGGATATGGAAATTATAGTAATTGGGCATGGAGTATTACCTCAGGAACAGTCAAGATGGGAACAAGTTATGAATTTAATACTCAAACAGGAGTGTATACCTTAATAGGTGTAGTAGACGGAACATATAGTAAAGATTATTATGGCTATTATACATGTACAAGTCAAAGTACAAGTTGTACTCATATGATAAAAATAAAAGATACTAGACAAAGTGGGAATACTTATCAACTATTGTCTGGAGAAACACATGCTGGATACTGGTCAACAACATATGACCAAGCTCATGCGAATGAAGTAAATTCAACGATTAAAACAAACTTAGAAAATTGGTATAAAGAACATTTATTACAATATGATTCATATATAGCCGATACAGGATTTTGTAATGACAGGAGTTTAGCAAGTAACTTTACTGGAAAAGGTTTTGGTAGGCAAGAAACTTATTATGGATCTTATGATAGATTAATAACTAATAAAAAACCACAATTTTCATGCTCACAAAGGAATGATTTATTTACGGTAAATAATAACAAAGGTAATAATAAATCAAAATATAAAGTAGGCTTAATAACAGCTGATGAAGTAGCATATGCTGGGGGAGTATATAATGTAGCAAATAATAGTTATTATTTATATACACCAGGGATTGGCTTTTGGACTATGAGTTCCCTCGAATTCAGCAGTCCAAATTCCAATACTCATTTCTTAGCTGTTGAAACAAACGGAAGCCTGGCAGGTGCGTTTGTGTGGTTTGGTATAAATGTACGTCCTGTAATAAATCTTAGTGCTAATGTTGAAATAACTTCTACTATTCAAAATGGAACCATAACTAATCCATATACAATAAAAATAAATTAAAAAAAATAGTAAAAAACTAATTGAATTTGTAGTATAATTTAATTAGTTTTATAAAGGAGTTGTTTTTATGAAAAAGTTTTGGAGTAATAAAAAAAATATTATCTTTTTGGTAATATGTATTTTAGTTATTGTAATTGGTTCAATTTCTGTTTACTTGGTGTTGGAAAATAAAAAAGAAAATACTAAAGTAGAAACACATACTATGTATGTAAAGATTAATCCTCTTGTTAAATTAATGTTTAAAGAAGAATATGTTTCATGTAAAGACCAAGAGGGAAATGATAGTTATTGTGCTGTTAACGGTGGTGAAATTACGGGATATGAACTTATCAATAATGATGCTAAAACCTTTTATAATGCACTAGACTTTACTGGTAAAGATATTTATGAGGTTTTACTTATGTTATGTGATGTAGCTCGTGATAATAATGTTGGTTTTGAAAGCCTAGAAATTACGACCGACAGCAGTAATATCGAACAAGAAAAAATCGAAGAATATTTAAAAAATCATTCTAAATATGAAGGAGAATTTTATACTTATGTTAATTTTCAAGAACATATTGACGAAGATAAAATATTAGAAAAAGAAGAAGATAAAGAAGAAAAAATATATATAGTAAAATTTGATACTGATGGGGGTAGTTCCATTGATAATCAATTAATTAAAGAAAATGAAACTGTTGTTAAGCCAAGTAATCCAACAAAAGATGGATACACTTTTGTTGAATGGCAATTAGATGGGAAAAAATTTGATTTTAATACTAAAATAACGAAAGATATAACATTAAAAGCTAAATGGCAAAAAAATGAAACTTCTAAAGACAATAATAATGATAAAGAAAAAGATAAAACTACTAGTAAGACAATTAAAACTTCCTTAATTCAAATTACTAATCTTGGTGATAATTTAGTTGCTAATTTAACTTCAAATGTAGAAATTACGGTAACAATTAAAGGTGCTAGTAAAGTAGTTAATTCAATTACTGAAGATAAATTAAATCTTTATGTTGATTTAAAAAATTTAAAAGAAGGTGACCATGAATTAACTATTAAAACGAAAAATACTAATGATGGATTAGAATATAGTTTTAATCCTAATAAAATTAAAGTACGTATATCTTCTAAAGATAATCCTTCAACAGGTGGTTCTAGTCAAGGTAGTGAAGAAAGTGGTAATAAAGGTGTTGAATCTACTTATGAAAAAATTAATCTTAATGAAAATATATTAGTTAATTATACTGGGTATGGTTATGGACGTTGTGGAGGAGGAAATCTTGTCTTTGCAACTAACTTAGAAACTCTTTTCCCAGGTTATGTTTATAATCATGAACTTGTCTTAATCGATGCTTCAACTAAAGATACAGCAGCTTCTTGGGGTGAAGATGTAAGTCATTATTTAATAAGAGAAGAATACGAAGCTAAAGAAAGTCAAATAGAATATGATACTAATAAAGAAAATAATATGGTTAGTGTTTTTGAACAATTAAAAAATAGTTCTTATAAAGGTATTAATGGTTTTAATTATAATTTTAGTAATCATCGTTTAAAATCATTCAGTTATAGTGGATTAGAAATTCAAGATAAAGATACTTTTAAAAGCTTAGATCAATCTTTAACTAATCTTTATAATAATTTAAATAACCAAATTAGAAATGCTATTAAAGATAGTTATGACATCTATAATTATGGTGGATGTGGTGATATGACTGATCCTTTCTTACTAACAGAAGAATTATGTCAAGAATTTAATTTAACTTGTGATCGTTGGTAAAAAGTAATTTTTGATTACTTTTTTTCACTTATGTCGGGTAATATTTATTTAATTCTCACTTTATGTCATGTAAAATATTAAAAAAATAATTTAATATGAGAATGAAAGGAGAAAAAAATATGGATCAGAAAAGAATTGGTCAATTTATTGCTAATCTTCGTAAAAAGAAAAATATGACCCAAGAAGAATTAGCTGAAAAGTTAGGAGTTAATAGTAGGAGTGTTTCACGTTGGGAAAACGGTAAATGTATGCCTGATTTATCTCTTTTAACACCTCTTAGTAAAGAATTGGGTACCAACATTAACGATTTAATAAGTGGTGAAGCCATTGATGAAGAAAAGCATCAAGAAAAATTTGAAGAAAATATTGTTGATATGGTTTCCAAAGTAGAAAAAAAGAATTATACTTCTAATCTTTTATCCAATATATTTTTAGGAATTATTATATTATTTACAGTATGCTTTGTTGGGTATATTTTCTTTGTTAATTTTACATTTAAAGCAAGTTATAATAAAAATAAAATGTATATAACTTCTGATTATAATGATAATTCATTATATAGTAATGACTTAGCTTTTTGTATGAAAAATCAATATGTAGGTAAAGTAAATCGATTGATTACTACATATAATGAAAATGGAGAAGAAATAGGAATAGTATTCGTTCATGTTCGTAGGTCTTTACAAGATATTTATCATACATATAATGCAATAAATGATTATGGTAATTATAATTTAAATACAGGTAGAACTTGTTATAATCTTTTTGTGCCTAATACCGAATTTCCTAGTCATTATAAAGTGTATTATACAAAAACTTCTTTTAAGAAAATTGCTAATGCTTCGAATAAAGAATTAAGTAAAATAATTGATAAAGCAAATTTAATGTATGATTCAATTTTAGACGAGTCTTAGGATTCGTTTTTCTTTGCTTTCCAATAAACTTAGTGGTATACTTACAATAGTAAGTGAGTTGGTAAATATGTCAAAGACAAAAAATTTTAAAATAGAAAATCTTTTAGCTATAATTTTTGGAATAATAGGAATAATTTTTCTGATAGCGTCAACTCAAATATATTTTTTTGGATCTATTCCTAAAGATAAAAGAGTAAAAACTACGGCAACTATAATTGATATTGATCCAAGGCAAGGAACTTTAGTGTCATATTTTATTAATGATTTTCATTATACTAACTATTTACATAATAATTCTAGTAATGATTATATTGGAAAAACAATTACAATATATTATGATAAAACAAATCCCAATAATATTATGAATGTTACTAATCAAATAGTTGTTTATATATTTGCAAGTATTGGTGTCGTCTTTATTATGATTCCTATAATTATTTGGGGATTCAAATATCGAAAAAAGAAAATAATTCTGCGCCTAAAAGAAAGCGGTATTACTATTAATGCCAAAATAAAAGATGTTAAACATAATGTTAATTATCAAGTTAATGGCCGTAGTCCATATAATATTATTTGTGAATGGCAAGGAATGGATGGCAAAACACATATTTTTAAAAGTGAAAATATTTGGTTTGATCCATCGTCAATCATTAAAGAACATAATATTAAAAGCTTACCAGTATATGTTAATCATAATAACTATAAAGAATATTATATAAGTGTTGAAAATGTTTTAGATATTTAAAAGAACAAGAAGGTAGTAATACCTTTTTTCTACTTGTGTGTCTTTATCTTTTATGATAATATATGAATAAGTGAAATTGCTCCATAGCCAAGTGGTAAGGCATCGGGCTCTGACCCCGAGAGCGTTAGTTCGAACCTAACTGGAGCAGCCATAGAAAAAAGTTATTTTATTTATATAGAAAGAAGGAAGTTTATGAATTATCGTGATTTAGCAGATTTGATTTTTCCTAATGCTAAGGATGCAAGTTTTTATGAAACCAAGTACCCTGAGAGAAATTTAAAAGAAGGAGCTATGGTAACAAGATTTGCTCCAAGTCCAACTGGTTTTGTTCATATTGGATCTTTATATACTTCTTTTTCTAATCTTGTTTTAGCAAAACAGACAGGTGGAGTTGTTTTTTTAAGAATAGAAGATACTGATCATAAACGTGAAGTTGAAAATGGGATTGAGGGTATTATTAGAGATTTTAATGATTTGAATATTCATTTTGACGAAGGTCCAATTAAAGGTGGCCAATATGGTCCTTATATTCAAAGCGAAAGACGTGATATTTATCAAAGCTTTGCTAAAAAACTAATCAGTGAAGGTAAAGCTTACCCTTGTTTTGCTACGGAAGAAGAATTAAAAAATTTAAGAGAAATGCAAGAATTAAATAAAGAGAGAATTGGTTACTATGGCAGTTGGGCTAAATATAGAAATTTACCTGTAGAAGAAGCTATTGCTAAAATAAAGAATAATGAAGACTATATTATTAGGTTAAAGTCACCTGGGGATTTTAATAATAAGGTAATTTTAGATGATTGTATAAAAGGTAAAATAGAAATGCCTGAAAATGATATGGATATAGTTATCATTAAATCAGATGGACTTCCAACATATCATTTTGCTCATGCTGTAGATGATCATTTAATGCGTACCACTCATGTCATAAGGGGAGATGAATGGGTATCATCTTATCCTATCCATAAACAGTTATTTGAAGTTTTGGAATTTAAAGAACCAAGATATGCCCATATAGCACCACTTACTATAAAAGAAGGTACAACAATTAGAAAACTAAGCAAGAGAAAAGATAAAGAAAGTGCTATTAGTTTTTATAATAAATTAGGTATACCTGATGAAGTAATTAAACTTTATATAGCTACTGTTAATAATTCTAATTTTGAAGAATGGTATATTGCTAATCCTGATAAAACAATTGATGACTATGAATTCACTTTTGATAAGATGCCTATTGGTGGTAGTTTATTTGATTTAGATAAACTAATGAGTATTTCTAAAGTATATTTTAGTAAACTTACAGCCGATGACATTTATAATAAAACACTACAATATTCTTTAGAATATGATAATGAATTTTATAATCTCATTAAAGATAATCCTAATTATTTAATATCATTATTAAATATTGAAAGAAACATTGATCGTCCTAGAATGGATATTGGAAGTTATAGTGATGTAAAAAAAGAATTCTGGTATATGTATGATGAGTTATTTGATAAAAAAGAACATCCTTATGAAAACATCAATTATCCATATGATATTTCTTTTATTAAAGATTATTTTACTAATGTATATGATGAAAATGATAATGAAGAAGATTGGTTCAATAAATTAAAAAACTTTGCTAGTGGAGTAGGATTTGCTGTTAATCGTAAAGATTATAAAGAAAATCCATCTAATTATTTAGGAAATGTTGCTGATTTCTGTAGTATTATTAGAATTATGCTGACAACGTCTAATACTTCACCTAATATGTATGATTTATTGAAAATATATGGTAAAGAACGATTATTAAAACGCTTAGATAAATTTTTAGATAGTGTAAAAAATTAAAAAGATTCAATACATTGCTATTGAATTTCTTTTTTTTTGAAATATTATAAGATAAATAAATGGTAACATATATATGAATGAGCTCATGTATCTAAAAGCTGTTGATAATGGACTAGCAATCATTAATATTATCCAAATAGCTAATAGAGGACTAACAAGTAATAAATATTGATATTTTGCTTGGTATATTATATATAATACTAAAATCATAAGTAGGAAGAAACAAGTTCCAGTATTGAAATAAGTAGTTGTATAATTATAAAAATTATTTAAGAAATTTTGAATAGATGATGGTAATAATCTTTGATTATGCATTTCCTGAAAATCACTGTAATTATGTAAATTAAATCCACTAAATCCTAAGAATCTGCTTTGGTCATTGGTAAATTTATATGGTGCATAATTATTATAAGTAGTAAGCAAATAACTTTTAACATATCCTTCAATATTTCTTGGCAATATATTGAGATAGACTTTGATAAATGTCCCTTTTGTTTCGTTTAAGTATAAACGATTAAATTCATTATCCCATTTTATATTATCTACAAAGTAAGGATTATACTTCTTTTTAAAATTATCTATGCTAAATATTTTATTAAGATATTTTAAATCTTTTTCATTTATTTTACCATCGGTATTAATAACATATGCAATTTGTTGAAGAGGAATAGCTATCTTTTCTTGAAATAATGGTTTATCAATATTGGGTATGATTTTAGTCATACTGTTTGATAATATAATTATTATTAAAGATAGAATCCATTTTTTATAATATTTTTTATAATTAACTAATAACAAGAATAATATCAAAATTATTATATATAATCCATTGCTGCGAATAAGAGTAGTTATGGTAAAAATAATGATAGTAAATATTAAATTTTTTCTATTTTCTATCCATTTTCCTTTAGTAATTATAAGGTTATATAAAATAGGTATATATAATAATAGAAGAGTATTGAAGGCTGAATCTTTTATAATAGCAGTATTATAATTGGCGACAATAGGTAATAAGGTAAGGTATATTATTATCATTATTGTTGCTTTTTTATTTTTAAAAGTATCTGTAAACCATTTAATAGTTAGGCTTAATACTATACTTATTATGATTAATTGAATTAAAGATATAAGAAAAAACGATAAGTTCATGTTTTTAGATATTTTATAGAATAGACGATATGGTACAGATATTATTATGTTATACAGTACGGGGTTTTTATTAGCAACTCCAAGTGGGGATGTTAATATATCGAAAGTATCAGTCATAGCACTTCCTGGATAGTAAGTAATTAAGAAAATAAGTCCAGATATTAAGATACTAATAAAGCTTATAATAGATAATTTTGTAGAATAGATCTTGTCTTTTTCTTCTTTAAATTTAATTTTATCAAATAGAAAAAATAATAAATTAAATCCAATAAATATTGGAATACTTATAAATAGTGCCTTGATAAAGAAAATAATATTGAAATGAAAATTGTTGATGAAATTAGTTGGCCAAGAGGTAGGATTAAACTTAATTTTATCCATTAAAATTAATATACATGCCAAAAAGTAACTGCCTGTGATAGTACAAAAGTAACTTAATTTTTTTTGTTTTTTGCTTTTCATAATTTAGACTCCTTATTTATTTAATTATAACAGATAATAAAAAAATTAAATACTGTTATGGCAAAAGAATTATTCATGTTTTGGCTCTTTCAATATATTATAGTGGGAGATGATAAAAATGAATGAATTTTTGGAAGATATAATGAATAACAATTTAATTTTATTATTTTCCGTTTTGACAACATTAGATATTTTTTTGGGTAGTATTAGAGCAATTAAGGAGAAGAAATGGAATAGTACTGTTGGAATAAATGGAGCTTTAAGAAAAGTAGCGATGATAGGAGCATTATTATTTTTATTAGTAGCAGATAAATTATTAAATATAAATTTTTTGAATTTGTTGCCAGAAGCGATTCGTGGGTCTTTTTCCAGGATTGGTTTAGCAGGAGTTTTTGGAATATGGTTTCTATTGTATGAAAGTATTAGTGTATTAAAGAACATGATGTTATGTGGGCTACCAGTTCCTAAAAAATTAAAAAATAAAATGACAGAATTATTAAATGATTTTTCGATAGAAATGGAGGATAAAAAATGAAAAAGGAATATGCTATTTATCCATTTAGATATATGAATATTACTCAAAGGCACGATCAAGGTAATCATTTACCACATTGGCAGAATGCTACTAATTATAGCGATAAACCTTGGGATGAAGCTTGTCAAGATGAGGGGAGAAGCTATTTTGAACCACAAAATGATTTTGAAATTGAGCAAATCCTAGGGTTAAATGGAGATACAACAACTAATTCAGTGAGACTTAAATCAGTAAATAAATTATATTTGCCTTATAAAAAAGAACCCGAATATTTATATTTAACATTGACACATATGAATGAAGATAATTTACAACAAGTATATAAAGGTCAAATATTAAAGAAAGGTACCAAAATATTAATGGAAGGAACTGATGGATATGCTACAGGAAATCATTTTCATACGACGGCTAACATTGGAAAATATTATGGATTACTACAAAATAGTAATGGTAGTTGGTGTTTTGTTTATGAAAAATCATTACTTCCTAATGAGGCTTTTTATCTAGATCAAAATTTTAATAATATTATTTATTCAAGAGAATATGCATTTCAAACTGTTCCTCAAAATGAAGGAGTAGGAGAAATAGTTTCTAGGAATGAGAATGAAAATCAAATAGAAGTTATAATACCAGAATTGTATTGTCGAAGTGAAGCAGGACTAAATGGGAAAATATTAGGGTTTGCTAAGCAAGGAATACATAATTATACTGATAAGAAAAATGTTGATGGATATGATTGGTATTATATAGGGACAGGTTTTATAGCATATAATCCATCATGGTGTATATTGTACCCGAAAAAAGAAATAACAGTAGATCCTATACCAGATCAAGATATAAATGATAATTCTAATATCGATGAAATAGTAGATGATACTAATGGTAAAACTAATAAAATAATTGAAATAATTAAAAAGATAATTGCAATGATTAAAAATATGATTCAAAAATAATTTGTATTTTATCCCAAAAAGAGCTAAGTTTATGATTGAACACTTCATATGAAAAATATTGATATGAAGTGTTTTTTGATAGATATAATAAAAACGCACTTTGATAAAGTACGTTTTCCTATTTTTACTCGTATTTTTCGAGTTTTTTACTATTTGGTGACCTGTATGGGACTTGAACCCATGAATATCGCCTTGAGAGGGCGGCGTGTTAACCGCTTCACCAACAGGCCAAATTGATTAGAACACTTACATTTTAACATAGAAGAAAGTATTTGACAACCAATTTATATTATTAATATTGATTAAAACTTTAATATTGTCAAAATAAGTGTTATAGAATATAATTAAATTATCATGGTGGGGGATTTATATGGAATTGAATAATAAAACAATTGAATTAATGAAAGATAGTAAAATTTTTGAAGATACATTGCGTTTTGGATATAGAGGCTTTTTTATAGACTTTGCTAGAGATAATTGGGAACAAATTTTAACAGTAAATACTGCTCCCGTTATTAATTATCACAATACCATTGTTTCTACGGAAATGCCTTTATTAATTAATTTATATAGAATATTAAAGTATTATTTAAGTCAAAAAAGCTTTTATCCGGAGGCTATGCAAGAAGGTGTAGCTTTATTAGTTAGTAAGGTTAGTATTTTGGAAAAATATCGATCATCTATGGTAGATTATTATTTTAAAGTTGGAGATCGTTCTATAAATAGAGATGTCACTAATCCATTTGAAGAAATAACGAGGTTATTATTGTTGGTGGCAAAAGAAGAATTTATTAGATATGGTGAAGATAATGATTTTTCTTTAGAGAAAATAACATTTGAACATCGTTCATATCTCGATGTAGCAGAAAAAGCCATTAATGGTTTTGAACTTTATGAAAGTACTTATCTTAATTGTGATTGGCAGTCAGTTGTTCGAATGTTTAATGATTTAGATAATTCTACATTATCTAGTGATATTGCCTCTTTGGCTTTTTCCCGAGAAAATAAAAATTTAATAATTGGTCAATTTGATATGATAGCAACTATTTATCAAGATAAATTATATCGTCAATTGTCAGCATATGACACTATTCACAGATTATTAACCGAAAATTTATCAAATCAATTTAATAATAGTTTGACAAATGCGAGAAGAAATATTGGTGTATATGCTAAAACAAAGACAAAAATTGATAATTAGTATTATTTACATTTAATAAAAAATAAGTAAAATATATTTTAAGGAGAGATGAATTTAAATGGAAGAAGAAATATTGTTAGAAGCTGAGAATAAAATGGAGCATGCCCTTGAGAGCATTGAAAAACGTTTTACAACAGTAAGAGCAGGAAGAGCTAATCCAAGTAGCTTAGATGGGGTTATGGTATCTTATTATGGAGTTGAAACTCCTTTAAAACAACTTGCAACAATATCAGTACCAGAAGCAAGACAATTACTTATTAAACCTTTTGATAGAAGTTGTCTAGGAGCTATTGAAAAAGCTATTTTTGAATCTAATTTAGGCTATACACCAAATAATGATGGAGAAACAGTACGTATAGTCGTACCAGCGTTAACAGAAGATAGAAGAATAGAACTTACTAAACAAGTAAAAGCTATTGCAGAAGAAGGAAAAGTTGCTATTAGAAACATAAGAAGAGAAGCAATTGAGGATATTGAAAAATTAAAATTGCCAGAAGACGTTTCTAAACACCAAACTAATGAAATTCAAAACTTAGTTAACGAATACAACAAAAAAATAGATGATGCTTTAAAAGTAAAAGAAGAAGAACTATTAAGTATTTAGTTCTCCTTTTATTTACATATTTAAAACTTTGTGTTATAATTAACCTTGATATTTATGGCTGTAATTAAGAAGTAGTAATAAATTATTTATTTTATAGAGAGTTACTGATTGGTGGAAAGTAATAAATAAAATTTATGAATTCATCTTATAAGCTTTTATTAATAGTAAACGTGTTCCAGCGTTAATGGATTAGAGTATAATTTATTTATAAAAATAAGGTGGTACCACGAGTTTATCTCGTCCTTTGTGGTATCACTTTTTATTATAGGGAGGAAATATGGAAGATAAAATAAACGAAATTAAAAGTGATTTAGAAAAAGACTTAGCAAATGTTAAAGATTTAAATGACTTGACGTTATTAAAGGTAAAATATTTAGGTAAAAAAGGATTAATTACTGATCTTACTAGTAATATGAAAGATTTATCGATTGAAAAAAGAAAAGAAGTAGGACGTATTGTCAATGAAATTAAAGAAGAAGTATTAGGTAAGATTAATGCTTTAGAGGAAGAATTAAAAAATAAAGAATTAACATTAAAACTAGAAAAAGAGAAAGTTGATATTTCTTTACCAAGTAGAAAATTGAAAAGAGGATCTCGTCATCCATTCAATAGAATAGTAGAAGATGTTGAAGATTTCTTTGTATCGATGGGTTATGATGTAGTGGATGGACCAGAATTAGAAACTGATGAAAATTGTTTTAGATTACTTAATTTACCTTTAGGACATCCTGCAAGAGATGCCCAAGATACATTTTACATTGACGAAGAATACTTACTTAGAACTCAGACATCTAGCGTACAAGCTAGAACAATGCAAGGAAACATCGAAAAGACTCCTATACGTATGATTTGTCCTGGTAAAGTATACCGTCGAGATGAAGATGCAACTCATTCTCATCAATTTGGCCAAGTTGAAGGATTAGTAATTGATAAAAATATTTCTCTTGCTGATTTAAAAGGAACATTGGAATTATTCGCTAAGAAAATGTTAGGTGAAAATACTAAAGTTCGTTTTCGTCCAAGTTATTTCCCTTTTACCGAGCCTAGCGTAGAAGTAGATGTATCATGTTTTAAATGTGGTGGTACGGGATGTGCTTTATGTAAACAAACTGGATGGATTGAAGTTTTAGGAGCAGGAATGGTTCATCCTAACGTCTTAAAAATGGGTGGATATGATCCAGCTATTTGGTCAGGATTTGCATTTGGTACAGGATTAGATCGTTTTGCTATGTTTAGATACGCTATTCCTGATATTAGATATTTATATACTAATGACATTAGATTTCTAGAACAATTTGATAGAAAGGATGATGAAAATGAAATTAAGTAGGAAATTTGTAAATGATTATGTTGATATCGATGTAGATATTAATACTTTAGCTGATGATATGACAGGAATTGGTAACGAATATGATAGTTGTGGTCAATTAATTCCTGCTACTAATTTAGTTATAGGTGAAGTAATCAGTTGCCTTCCTCATCCTGACAGCGATCATTTACATGTATGTAAAGTTAATGTAGGAAAAGAAATTTTAAATATTGTCTGTGGAGCGCCTAATGTTAGAGAAGGTATTAAAGTTATTGTTGCTCTTGCTGGAGCTCATCTTCCAGGTGGAGAAATAAAAAAAGGAGTTATTCGTGGTCAAGAATCAAATGGTATGCTTTGTTCTATTGAAGAGCTTGGTCTAGAACATAAATTTTTAACAGAAAAAGATATTAACGGTATTCATGAATTATCTCTTGATGCTCCCGTTGGTGAAGATCCTATTAAATATATGGAATTAGACGATGAAGTAATTGATTTTGAGTTAACATCTAATAGAGGGGACTTATTAAGTATCCTTGGTATGGCATATGAGATAGGAGCATTATATAACAAAAAAGTTAAAGATATTGATTTATCTTTTAAAGAAAATAATGAAGATATAAACGAACAATTTTCATTAGATATCAAAACTTCTAATTGTCCATTGTTTTTAGTTAAAAAAGTTAAAAATGTAACTATTAAAGAAAGTCCATTATTCATTAAAAATCGTTTAATCGCATCTGGAATCAGACCTATCAATAATGTTGTCGACATTTCTAATTATGTCATGTTAGAAACTGGTCAACCTTTACATTATTATGATGCTGATCGTCTTGGTAATAAGATTATTGTTCGTATGGCAAATGACGAAGAAAAATTGACTACTCTTGATAATGTTGAGAGAACTTTATCTAACAATGATATTGTTATTGCTACTGATAAAGAAGCAGTAGGTCTTGCTGGAGTTATGGGAGGACTGACTACAGAAATTGAAAATGATACAGTAAATATTATCATTGAATCGGCAATATTTGATGCTACTTCTATTCGTAAAACTTCTAAAAAAGTATTAAGAAGCGAAGCAAGTAGTCGTTTTGAAAAAGGATTAGATCCTAAAAGAACTTATATGGCAATGTTAAGAAGTTGTCATTTATTGGAAAAATATGCTGATGCAACTATAGTTGGTGGTTTAGTAGAATATAATACTTTAAATATAGAAGATAAAAAGATTGATATAACTTTTGATAAGATTAATAAAGTTTTAGGAATCAATATTCCTAATCAAGAAATAATTTCTATTTTAGAAAGATTAGGATTTAGTGTTAAAAATAATAATGATTATATTACTGTAACTGTACCTACTAGAAGAATTGATATTTCTATCCAAGAAGATTTAATTGAAGAGGTAGGAAGAATATACGGTATTGATAAAATTCAAGGAAAAGAATTAGTATTACCTGTCAAACCAGGAAATTCTAATAAAAATAACCGTATTATTCGTAATAAGTTAGCTAGTTTAGGATTGAATGAAGTTTTAAGTTATTCTTTAATTGCTGAACCTGAAGTTCATAAATTCACTAATGATACTTTTGAACACATAAAAGTACTTGATCCTATGAGTGAGGATAGAAATACTTTACGTTATAGTTTAATACCATCGCTTTTAAATATATATAATTACAATAAAGCAAGAAATAAAAAAGATATTTCCATTTATGAAATAGGTAAAGGTTTTTATAAAAAAGATGGCCATTATTATGAAGAAAGTAAATTAGCCGTATTAATGACTGGCGAATATGCTAGTGGATTATATTCTATAAAAGTTGACTTTTATGTCATCAAAGGAATATTAGAAGAATTATTAGATTATTTGGGATATAATAATCGTTATAGTTTGGTAGTAAGTGATATCCCTAATGAACTTCATCCTGGTGTTGCTGCTACTATTAATGTAAGTGGTGAAAATGTTGGGATGATTGGTAAAATACATCCAAACGTTACCAAAGATGATATTTATGTTATGGAAATAAATTTAGATAAATTGTTAGCATTTAAAGTTAAAAGGATGCAATATAAGGAATTATCTAAATATCCTGCAATATCACGTGATATGGCCTTTGTTGTTAAAAAGAACATTTTAGCAAGTGATATAATTAGTATCATTAAAAAAACTTGTGGTAAGCTTCTTGTTGATGTTTCCGTTTTTGATGTATATGAAGGTGAAAATGTTGGACATGATGAAAAGTCAATTGCATTAAATCTTACTTTCCAAGATCAAAATAGAACATTAAGTGATGAAGAAGTTATGGATTTATTTAATAAAGCTATTAAAGAAGTGGAATCAAAGTTAAATGCTGTTTTAAGAGATAAATAAATTTTAAAGATGAAAAAATTTCATCTTTTTTTATTGCAAAATTCCTAGGGGGGGGGG
>CANQDV010000034.1 GCA_947593955.1 uncultured Bacilli bacterium
AAAAATTATAGTATAAATTCAAACATTTTAAAACTCGGACCAATTAAATTATTTAAGAGTCCGAGTTTCATATCTTTATGGTGCCTGTGGTGGGACTCGAACCCACACGATATTGCTACCACTGGATTTTGAGAAATACAAGGCAAGTTTTGAAACAACCCGTTTTATTTCATTTTCCTTTTATTTACTTGTATTTTCGAAATATACTAATTAACACTAAAACTATCAAATTATGATATATTTCAGCGTTTTTCCCACTCAATACCCACAATTTTTTTGATTTATTTATTTCAGTGGGAATTTCCCCACATAGTATCATTTTGGTGCTTGCGGAGGGAATCGAACCCTCATGGTCGCAAAACCGCAGCATTTTGAGTGCTGTGCGTCTACCAATTCCGCCACGCAAGCAAGTTCGTATATAATTATATCACATTTTAAGATTATTTGAACCTAAAATTGAAAAAAAGTTAGTCTTTTTTGCTAACTTTTTCATTTTTACAACCTAACACCATATTATTAAGTAAATTAGAAGCATCTACATCATCACTATCTACAGCATGAGTATAAACATCAAGAGTAGTATAAATATTAGAATGCCCCAATTTTTTACTTACTGTTGCAATAGGTGTATTATGACTTAATAAATATGTGGCACAGGTATGCCTTAAATCATGTAATCTAATATGCTTCAAATTATGTTTTTTCATAAATGAAGACCAATTTCTACTTAACCTAGAAGGATTAAAATAATTACCAAATTCATCTTTAAATACAAAATCTGTATCTTGCCAACTACCTTTAAACATATCTTTCATAGCTTCTTGTTGATTTTTTAATTCTTTTAATAAATCAAAACATACATCTGGCAAAGTAACTGTTCTTAAACTCTTTTTAGTTTTTGGAGTTTCTAAATAGACACCTTTACCTCGAATATTAAGTAGATTATTTTTAATAGTAATTGTCTTTTCTTTAAAGTTTACTAATTTCCACATTAACCCTAAACATTCACCTCTACGAAGCCCACCAAGTACAAGTAAATATATCGCAGTTTTAAAAGTAAGATCTTCATACTCTAGATGTTTAAATAATAATTGTAGTTCTTCTTCATCATAAAACTGCATTTCTTTTCTAGTAACAGTTGGTGGTTTAGTTAATTTAAGGCAAGGGTTGAATTCTATAAAGTCCCATTTAACTGCAGTATTAAGCATAACACAAAGCAAACTATGCTGATGCCTTACTTGTGATTCCGATAGCAAATTATAATTACCATTACTATCAGGATTTTTAGATTTTGTTTTTCTTAAATCATTGTAAAACTTTTCTAATTCATAGACAGTAATATCACATAGTTTATAATCTTTAAATCTTGGAAGTATATGAGCATTTAAACAATTCCTATAACCATTTAAAGTACTAGGTTTTACATTTACTTCAGCATAATCTTTTAACCATAGTTTTGAATATTCTAACAAGGTCATATTACTATCAGGTTTTATTTTAGAATGTTTTACTTCGTAAAGCAACTCGTCTCTACGCTCAATAGCTTTTTTCAAAGTTCCATTTATAGTTTCTACAATGCGATTTCTACTTCCGTCAAATCTTCTACCTTTTTCAATATCAATTCGATATTTTTTATTGGGAATTATTTCGGTAATATTCTTTTCCTTCATAATACACCTCTACACATATTTATTAGCAATTCTTTTAACTGGTGTTGTATCACTTCTTTGACTTAACCAATTATCTATATCTTCCTTTATAAAGAAATACTTTTTCCCACGTTTTATATATGGAAATCCATCCATATTTATTGCTTGAGATAATCCATAAGAAGTAATAACAGGAGCATATATTTCCAATACTTCTTTTCTAGTCAAAAAAGTTTTATTATTTTTAGTTTCTTCAACTGCAACACCAACGTATTCTGTTTTATTTCCTTTTAAAGCGTTTCCCAACTGTATAAGTAAGTCGGCAACAACTTCATTATTAGTATTTATCATTTTATATTTTCCTTTCTTTATCACGATGTCAATTTATTGCTGAACCTACTTATGTAGGAGAGTATTTGCGTTAAACAAATACTCATAAAATATTATAATTGTATAATATTTTTATTGTTATTGATTCTGATTTTCACCATAATCATTGCATCAATAATAATCATCTTCATCACAATCATAATCAAAATGAGTAGATATAATATAATCTATTTTATAAACTATCTTAGCGATAGTATCTTCATCTAGACCATTATCATTTAACATCTTTTTTAATTCTTCAATAACTATGTTTCTTTGATTAGTGAATTCAATGAAACAATCTTGAAAAGCTTTATTAAGTAGACAATATGATTCATCGCAACAATTTTTTATTGCATCGTTTATTGAATCTTCTAACGAATATGGTGGTTTAGGATAATCATCCAATAAATCTTGGAATTTATTCATATTATTCTCCTTCTTCCTTTATTTCTTCTAATAAATCTGATGCAATTGCTATTTCTAAATCTTCCCTTAAGCAATTACATGAATGGCTAATATCAGAAATGTGTTTATATGATATTTCCAATATATCAACTATCATTTCAATATAACCTCTTAATTCTTTTACTTCCTCTTTTAATTCTTTTACTTCTTTTTGTAATTGATTTTCCATTTTAAAATCCTCCTTAATTTATTAATTCTACTTTAATTAACCTAAGGTTATTTTGAATTTTAAGTACTTTCATCTTTTCTTCATTAATATTAACCTTAGATTTTTCTACATCTTGTTTCATTAATAATGTGTAAACTGCTAATTTTCTGTATACGTTTCTCGACACATTAACTATAATATTCTTCTCCTAGATTTCTAATTATCATAGTTGTGTGTGTTGCAGTAAATGAGTCTATCATTTCCGCAATAAATAGATAATAGGTATATATATTATTCCAATCATCATCAGGGTCAAACCTTTTAAAAAGATGCATAAAATACTGATTTATACTATACACTAATGTATTTAAAACATTTAGATAAACATTTAATTGTTTAATGTACTGTTCAACTTCTTTTCTATCATATATAAAAGTCATCTTTCTTGCTTCTTCAAATAAATCTGAAGCATTGGCATAAATAACTCTCATTTTTTCTACCATATTTTTCTTTACATTTTGATCAACCTTATCTATAAATGGTAGTTCCATTGTTAAACTATTGAACTCGTAGATGACATTTTTTATTCCTGTCATCTCTTTTTTTATATTTTCTACATCTATTTCTACTATTTCTTTAATATTTATTTCTTTTGTTTCCATAACTTCCTCCTAATTTTTACTTCAATTACTACTAGATTATTCTGCGACTTGTTTCACTACTAATGTATTCTGCATCTAACATGTAACCTGCTAATTTTCTGTATATGTTATCCTCAGATGTATAATCTGAACAATGATTCTTATGCAACTGTAGATTTTCATATACTGCTAAATCATTAACTGATAATTCCAATACCTTTTTCATCGTACTGGAAATATCTACTTTCCACTTGTTAACGATTAGCTTAACCTGTTTTGCTCTCATTTTGGAGAGCGAATTATATATATCTACTTTAGTGTTTCCAAGTTGGAACAAACTTCGAACAACTAAAGTATCATATTCTTTTATGTAACTTAACAACATACTAAGAAAGTTTTTAAAAACATGATTTGATGGTTTATATTTATAATCATAAATTATCCTATCAAGTTCATAATTTTCATTAAAATACTCTTTAGTACGTTCTATCATGTTACATATTCCAATCCACTTAATGTTTGGATTTTTATATGTTTTTATATAGAAATATCCATACATTCTTTAATCCCCCTTATGTATTCTCAACCGGTTAGGTATTATTAACTACTTAACCGATTAAGAATTGTCCACTCAATAGCTTATTTTTAATCTAATATTTTTTAATTAAGCAATAGTGAATTTTTACATTTTTATTATTATTCCTCTTCCAAGTTTTATGACTGTAAGTATAGCTTGGACTATACGATAAGAATATCTTATCCAGTTCTTTAATCATAGTCATCTGTTATGAATTCTAGCGTAATTTTTCCGCCGTCATTGTGTGACCAACAATCTTCTTCGCAACTCACGGCATCGTCTTCACAAAGTTCATATGATTTAGAAATAATATGATTAACTAAATTTATTAATCCATCATACTTTTCAGATTGTTCAGGCAATGTATAATACTTACCATCTTTTTGTATTTCATCGTTCCTAACTCTATCAAGTATGTCATCTAACACTTCATCAATTCCATACCCATACTTGATATAAGTATCTATTGATGTACCAGTTAGCAATTTGTTACTCTTATCTAAAACAAATGATAATTTAGCATGAGTTGGTGGTGTCTTTTCATTAGTTTTATAATCATTGCTGAACATTTTATTTTGATCTTGCCATAATATCTCTTTATCTTTTTTGATTTTAAGTATAATATCACTATTGTATTTTACTATCTTATTTCCAAATTCTTTTAATATCGTTCCGTTTTTTGGATCAACTTTATTTCTATATTGATTAACATATAGAATTGCAACATTATACTTATTAGCCAAGTTAGAATATTTGTTAATAAAAAGATTTAATGGTCTACTTTCATAATTTGTATTATTGTTAGTCAGTGACTTGACATCTTTGCTTGAATCAATATCTGTGTAACAATTACTAACCATTGAAGCTAAACTGTCAATAACTATAAATTCAAAATACTTTGATTTAAAGCATTTATCCAGATAATTACTAACTGTATCGTAATCACTTTCTTTTAATAAAACAAATTCTCCTTGTGAACCTTCTTCATTATTAATGTAATTTATACATCCAGTAGATTTTAACAATTCTTTTGTTATAGAGTTTTCAGTATCAACATATAATACATTCAAACCTTGTTCACAAAAACTTTTACTTATCTGTAATGCAATGGTACTTTTTCCAGTTGAAGATTCAGCAACAAATTGAACTTTACCACCTAATTCAAGGCCACCGCCTAAGATATAATCTAAACTTTTTATATTTGTTGGAATAACATGGTGTTTTTCTTTATTAGTTTGATTTATCTCAGTTATTAGTTTCTTTAAATCTTTTGGTTTATCCATACTTCCTCCTATTTAATTTCAGAAACAAAATGAAATTTCTTCGGCCTTTTTCTGCTTCTGTAGTTCCATTATAATTTGATTCATGATATAATGTCATTAAATATATCTTTTGTCAGACTTTTTGTCAGACTTAAAGGAGGTAACTATGGAAACTCACAAAAAGCTATATAAAAGAGAAGATATTGAATTATGTAAAGATTATGTCTTTGGATATACGCGTTTTTTTAAAAACTATAAAATAATTAGTGATGATTTTGATATATACTTAGTTGGCAATAATCAAATAAATAAAAAAGATTTATTCATTAGTATAAATAAATCTGAGTTTTTAAAAGAATGTAAAAAGATTGGTAGAAAAATGTGTGATATATTGCTCAATGATTTAAACAAACATTTTGAAGATGTTAGTAATTCTTTTGAAAATGTTATTTACGTTGAGCCATATTTAATTAATCTTGATGGTATTAAAAATAATAGAGACGAAATTATAAAAATAATTAAACCTTTTATTCTAGAATATGGAATACCAGTTAATTATGAACTTTCAAATTCACTCTATAGCGATACTACTGCAGTCACAACTTCAATCGGATTAAGAGAACTATGTACATATTTTATACTTATAAACATTATTTCAGATTTGGCATATTTCAATAAACGCGGAATTAAAATTGATACATATTATAATTTATTTAATCTTAACAAAGCAGATAATAGTGAAAGAATAATTAGTAAATTATTTAATATCGAATTATTACATAATCAACGTGTAGGAGAATATTACATTCAATATATTGATAGTTATCCTGTGTATTATACTCCTAATTTGTTTACGTTTGCGTTTGAACAATTAAAGTATTCAATTCTTAAAAGGAAAAATAATATAATTATTAGTACAGAGATAACTGGCAACAGAAAAAGAATACCCAAATCTATGAAAGAATTAAGTAGAAAATCTTCTGCTAATTACTTTGTCAGACAAAAAAATGATTATAAAAGATTGATATCCTATCGTAATATTATCAAAAAATATGATGTGAATCATGAATATACTGATTTTATAAGTAAATTAAATGAGGTTAAAAAAATTAAAGATATCAGAAGAAATATTCATACCCCTCTAATAGATGAAGCTTATCATATTGCACTCAAACTAAAAAACGAAAAAAATAAACGATAGAATTAAATCTATCGTTTTTATGTTATCTTAATTTTTACTTTTGAAGGTTCTATAGTATAACTATAAATAGATTCATCAATATCTAAATTCAAATCTACTTCATATACTCCTGGTGCATTATATTTACTTAAATCTATATAAACCTTTACAGTTTCTATTTCATTTAAGTTTTTTTCAGTTCCGTTTACTTTTATCTTTACTTGTTTTAAAGGTTCATCTAGAGACGCTCTTAACCCACTATAAACATTTTTTACGTTAATTTTATATAAGTCATCTCCACTTAATACTATTTCCTTTGTTTTTTCCTTCTCAATCAAAACATTAACCAAAATTTCATCTAAATCTATACTTTTTGAATAAATAGGTTTATTAAGTTTTATTTTAAACTCTTTATTGGAACTTAAATTATCAACATCTACATATATAGGAAAAAAATCTATACTTTCTAGTCTGTACTCATATCCAATCACAGACACTTGATCAACGCTTGGTTTTATGGAGTCAATTACATAACCACCATTTAAATTACCACTAGGTATAATTTTCACTGGAATCGTTTTTGTTATTATACTATCTGAAACGCTTATTTCTTTCTCACTTTTTCTTATTATTTTATAGCAGTAATTCTTTTCTAAAAATTGTCCACTATTACTATTATATATATCATATGAGATACCATTTTCGTCAATAATTGTTCTTATAGTAGCCACTCCACAAGAATAATTATAAAAACCATCAGATACTTTTTCCCACGTAGTACAATACTTAGATACGCCATACGCTTTAGCTACTTTACTAGCACAATATAAACTATAATTTGCAAAAAAATTTTCTTCAATATCATTTATGTTTTCATCGTTATTTAAAAATTCTACATCATTTAATTTAATTCCATTATCTGTCTTTTCTATTTTATACGTTTTAGTATCCACTAATTTATCATAATAATTGTTATTATATGTGTATATTGTTAAGCTATTATTTTTTAATTCATATGTACAATAGTTATATTTGTCATCTACTGTAAGTGTTGATGATTCCCATGCAGCCAATAAAGATTTTTGCTTGATAAAGCAAGTGCCATCATTTTCAAAATAATAAATATTTTGATCAAAGGAATTTGTTCTAACATTTTCATAATAATAACCACTTAGTTTTATAGTGACATTATTATCAGTAGTGGAATTTTTCCCACTATATCCTACCACTATAACAATAATCACAATTAAAAGCATAGCAATCGTTATAGAAAGGAACAGATTATTTTTAATAAACTTTTTAAAACTTTTCATGTTCAACACCATTTATAAATTCATTTGAACCTAAAAATACTATAAAATTATTGAGAACTACAAAACATAAATTATCTTTCACTTTATTCATCAACACTCCTTATTTTTACTTAATAAATTAAAGATATATTTCTCAAAATCATCACAGCCCTCAACAGCAACAATATTACCTTTATCAAGTTCTTTATCATCTAAAAATGTAAACACTGTATTTTGACATTTATTCATATTATCAAAATATTCTTTTGTTGATTGAAACCAATCTAAATCCATTGAAAATGAAATATAAGCAAAGATTATTTTATTATCCACATTATGTATATATTCAAATTTTTTAGCATATTCTTTATCTAAGAATTCTTGCTTTGTATGTTCTTTGTAATTTATATCAACATTACCACTAGACTTGAATTCAATAACTGCCACAACGTTTTCAGGTTTTATTATATTGCTATCAGGCAAAAGACCTTTTTTGCATATTATCAAATCCCATTCAGTAGGAATTCCTGATATAAAACTATTTCCTAATGAAACTGAATAATTTAAGTTGTAATAGTTAATAATATTCTCTATATATTTTCTCATAACAGTTGCAACAACATTACCTAACATTTTATTTCCAAATTTCTCATTACGATTTTTATATTCTAACTTATTTTTACTGATTTCAGTTCTATAGGATAATATTTCATCCACTATTCTTTCATTTATTGACTTAACAATCATTATATAACACCTCCTCAAAACTATTATAGCACAAAAATACCACTCTGTGTAAAAGTTTTGAAATTTTATTTCTAGTAAAATATTTACTAGAGGTGGTAATAATGTATCAAAAGGTTAAGTTTCATATTAAAAATCCCGAAAAAGTATGGTTTAAAAACCTTAAAACTGCTCGTGAAGCAAAAGGGTGGACACAAGTTAAACTATCAATGGAAGCTGAAATATCACAACAATCTGTAACATATTATGAAACTGGAACTCGTGTTCCATCACTAGAGGTTGCTCAAAGGCTAGCACAGGTTCTTGATACAACAGTTGACTACCTATTAGGTGGAGATAATTATATAACTCAGCATTATCTCAATAGTAGTTCAAAAGACGAAGAAATACTTCAAATGACGGTTGAAGGTAATTCAGATAAAGGGAATAACTAATGTTGTTCTTTTTTATTTTCTACAATATTAAGATACTTGTATATAGAAGTTCTTGATAATCCTGATATTTTGCTAAATTCAACTTTTGAAAGTGTTCCATTTTTGTATAACGGATAGTATTTGAAAAATCCTTCGGGTATATTATCTACTACAGTACGAGGTCTACCTCCTATTATACCTTTCTCTCTAGAAGCCTCTAGACCTTCTTTAACAGCAGATACTATAAGTAGACGTTGTATTTCATTTATTAATCCCAACATCATTAACTGTCCCTGTGTGAATACTGATATTTCTCCTGTGCAATCAAGTACGAAATCTCCCATCACTAGTTTGATTTTCTTTTCTTTAGCAAAATCTAATAATTCCATCATGTACTTTAGACTTCTTGTTAAACGAGATGGATCAATACTGTATATTTCGTCATTTTCCTGAACCATTGATAACAATCTATTCAATTCAATCCTATCATTCTTTGCACCAGAAGCATACTCTTTAAACCAATTAGCTTCAGGTATATTATGGTCTCTACCAAACTTTTCTTGTCTTTGTAAAGATTGCTTTGTTTCATTTGTACTAGCCCTCATGTATAAATATTTCATAATTAATCTTTCCTTTCCTAGTGTATAAGAAAACCTAGTTTTAATTTTGCACACATTTTCAACCCATTAGACCAATGATTTCATCACTGTTCAATAGTTTATACCTGTGTACACAATAACAATTGTTTTCCCACACACTATTATTTTAACTTGTTAGCAATAGCAGTAGCACCTGATTCAGAATTAGAGCAAAAAAAGAGGAATTATTCTTCCTCATTATACTAACTGATATACAATAGAATCTTTTTGACTTTCTTAATAACATATGGTGCAAATTCACCATAAATTGATATGTCATAGCATAAAAATGTTGATGCACTGATTTAGGTTTTAACTATCTATCTTTTTAACTTCCTTTGATAATACGTCATTAATTCTAACTTCAAGTGCTTTTGTTATAAGATATAATTCATCAATTCTAGTTTTTGCTTTACCACTGATAATATTGTCAAGTCTTTTTGATGATATTTCAGTTTTTTCTATTAAATATTCAAAAGCAGTAACATTTGGACATTCCCTCTTAAAATTAATATTATTTTCTAGTTCATTCATATAGTACTTTATGTTATTTCCAATATTTTCATATATTGTCATAGTATCATCCTCTTATTTATTTTAACACAAAATATTATTCTATTTCTGCTGCTTCATTGGAACTTGATAGAAATGTAACCTTTTCTGCAACTACTGATGTAACTTTTCTTGTTTCTTCCTCTTTATCATAATAATCTGTTTTAATTCTTCCTTTAACACCAATTAAGTCCCCTTTATGACAATAGTCACAAGTAGTATTAGCAACACTATTCCATAGTTCACAATCTATGAAGTCTGTTTCATTTTCACCATCAGCATTTTTGTATGGACGCTGTACTGCAAGTAATATGTTTAACACCGTTTTACCACTTTCTAATGTAATTATTTCTGGTTCTTTTGATAGTGTTCCTACTAAAATAACTTGATTTATCATAATTTTTATTTTTCCTCATTTCTTTCATTGATATCTACAAGATATATGCATTCTTCTTCAAAAGCACAGTTAGCAACTAATAACTTGTACTTGTTTATTAGAATATCATCTACTTGTTGATAGATTTGTTTTCTTTCCTCAGATGAATAAACTAAAGTGTCACTACAACTATTGTAGATTGCTGTGTAACTATTGTTCTTATCATTACCATATATCCTGTACTTTAGTTCAATCACCTTAGCAATGTATTCTGCAATCCACTGTTTGTGAAATTGCCGAATCTCTTTTTCGAATTGTTTATTCTTTCTCACATCATTAACACCACCTTACTTAGATGATACTACTTAATTTGGAGTTGAAATCGTGACTCTGAATTATAGTAGGAAATGATTGAAGTTGAATCAAAAGAACAAGACAACAGTATTGTGCTGTTGCCTCCATCATTCTATATATACTGAACTATCTTTTGTATAGTAAGTGATAATTCTTTTTTTGTTTTTTGAAAAGTTTGATTGTAGTTTTAATGTAACACATTCATTTTTGTTTGCCAACCCCTCATTATATAATTTATTATTATTCCCAACTGTAAGTTATATAATCACTGGCTTCCAACTGTTGATTATTAAGTATCTTAAATATGCTATCTTTAAGTTTAATACTTGCTCCATCACCAATAACTTTTTTATTTACAAATACATTTCTATAATATCCTTTAAGATTGTATACAAACGGATCTGTACTAATGTTAAGATATTGTGTTGTTCTCTTACATATGTCTTGATAACTAAATAAGTATTTCTTAATCAACTTTCTTTGTTTGTTGGTAATTGGAATAATATCAACTAACTTAGGTGGTTCATTATAACAGTCATTTTCATAGAAATATGCATTATCTTTCGTTAGTGCAAAACCTATTGAATGATTATCATCGTTCCATGCGAACCATTTAAAAAAGTAATCAACATCAACTTTTGTGTTTATAGGTACCATACTAATGCTCCTTTCAACGATAAATAAAAAACTAATTTCGATACTATCATCAAGATAATATATGAAATTAGTTAGTTCCAGTTATTTCCATAACTCGTTCATCTGGAATATGAGTATACTACTTTGTTATATAATTCTTTTTTATTTTTAGTATCTTTTGCTCTTTCTCTTTTAGTATCTTTTGCTCTTTCTCTTTTATTAGTTTTTGCTCTTTCTCCTTTATTAGTTTTTGCTCTTTCTCTTTTAGTGTTGGCTTTTGTTATTTTATTATGGTTGATATTATTGACGGTGCGTTTTTTAAAAGTCCCGCAGAAACTTTACTTCGTGCAATCTTCTAATACTGTCATCATCGAGGTATAACCCTCCAAGCAATTATGATTCTAACAGCCTTTATTTGAAAAGACAACCCCGAAATTAATTATTTTAAAATTTTTATTTAGCCCCCTGAATTCGTTTAAAAATATCTAAGTAAATGATTTCTACTAGAAATAATATTTCATTTGTTTTCGACCTATTTCTCGACTTGTAGTAACATGATTTCCTTATAATTATTGGTCAATATATGGTATCAGCATTATTCCTTTTATTAGTACTCCTCCATAAACATAACGGTTGTATAACTTCTATCCCATTCAGTTATAATATAAATTGAACCGCTACTGGTTATGTATTTTGCTAATATTCTATCATTATTATTTTGTATAGCTAATTCATTTGCTTGTTTATCTTCATCGCATAATGAACCCCAATCTTCACTTAAATACTTTGTCAAACAATCAAGTATTTCATTTTTATAACTTGGTTTATTATTTATTTCGTTTGCTATGCCACTAGTCATAACAAATCTACCTATATCAAATCTAGGCATATATATTCCTTCCTTTCAAAATTGTATTTTGCCATTCATTTATAAATAATAATTGCTCTTTAGTACAATCATTGTTGTTTTTAATTTTACTTTGTACTACTTTATTATCTCTAACTTCAATAGTGACTAATGACTTACTTCTTTTGTTTAATAATCTCATTAAATACAAATCAACTTCCTTTTCAGCATATCTTTTGTTATAAGTTCTTACACAATTATTTTGCATACTACTTTCAGCAATTAAATCTGCAAAAGTAGGAACAGGGTAGATAATATATTTTTCATTTTGATAAGTATTATCTTTTAATTCTTCATACCTGATTTTTATTTTCTCAACAATTTCTTGATTTTCAATATCATCTAATTGTTTTAGTAATTTATCATGTGCCTTCATTAAGTCATTAGGGTATAACACTTGTTTATCTTTTAAGTTAAGATTTAATCTTTCAGCCATATCAAGATAATCTCTATAAATGTGTTCGTTTCCAGTATTTAATCCACAATCAAGTGCTTTTACCATATCTAAATATTTTGCTAGTTCATCAAAACAAGATAATTCATTTAATCTTCTGATTATTTTAATGTTCTTTCTTTTAATTGTTTTTAAGATATTTAGTTCAGTGATAGTAATATTATGTTTTATCATAAATGGTAGACAATCTTTAGTAACACCAAATCTTTTTTCAAACGATCCTTTATTTTTAAAACAATTACATTTAATAGCCAAATTAGTAAGATTAAGTTTAGATAATAGTTCAAATGATATAGGATAGTTTAGTATCCTCTGGAGTATATTTTCTATTTCATCAGTACCAGTATAATTAGATATCACTCTCTCTATAGGGCAGTACTGATATATAGACCCTTCTAGTTCTTTCTTTAACTCTCCCCAATAGATACTACCTTTAGAGTAGTACCAATGACTATAGTAGTTATTATGTAATCTCCATTTTGTATGTTTTTCATTGTGACATACTGATTGAGTAATTAAAAACATTTTATAAATATTAGATAAGAGTAAATATTTCTTATCTTTATCAATAACTAATCTTTGATATTCTGCTATATTATGATTTACTTTAAAATTATTATATGTAGATTTTACTTCAAATCCTCGCAAAATAAAGCATCCATCTATATAATCAATAATTCTAAAATCATCAATAAATGCTTGATATTGTAGAGTGCATTTTCTAACTTGAAGATTTTCTTTACATTTAGGGCAGGTTATATATTCATATATTTTTGCATTAGAATAAAATTCTTTATGGCAATTTGTACAATAACAACCACTTTTAGACTTAATTATTAAATTATGTTTAGGGTAAATACTTTTTTTCACCCATTTTCGTACCCCTAGACTAATTGAAAAACTCTTATCCATATCAATTATTATATTCTTAAGTTTTTTATTGATATAACCCATTATTTAACCATTTAAAAAAGTGAGAGTTGCCCCATAGTTTGAACCTCTGGCACAATTTCTTTCACTTTTGTTTCGATTTTAGGTGTAGCAATCTGTTTTGTAATTCCAAGTTCTTCATTAGTCTTATTCCAATAGTCAATAGCCCAAGTAAATACAGTAGAATCTTCCACCCAGCAATAACCATCTTTAGCTATTTTCTTTGCTTTATCCTTAATATAATCCGTCATTTGCTTTAAAGATTTTTCCTCATTATTATATTTTTCGTTCATTTCAGTAACACTAGTTAGATATTCTATAACTCTATTAAGTGATATATCCTCCTGACCCTCTGCTAACTTACGTAATCTTTCTATACCATCCATTAGTTAGCACCTTCTTTTATATAGTACCCATAGACACATCTAGAACCATTCCTAGTGCAATCGTAAGTATCATATAATTTGTGATTTTTAACACAAGTTAGATGTTTAGATACTGATACTATAAGTGTACCTTCTGGTAATTCATTTTCATTTAAGTGTACCTTGCACCCTTTACCAATAAACATAGTAGGTATCCACTTCCAACCTAAATCAGTAAGTACCCTATAAACAGTATCCTTTGATACACCATTTCTTGCACTAGACTTTTGTTTCTTTCTTTTTGTAATATGTTCACGAGAGGCATAACTGTTTATTAAATCATATACTTCTTTATAATCCATTCCAGTTGCATTGCATATTGCCCTAGTAACACAATCACCAACACTAATAACATTATAGTATTTTTCTCTACCACCAGTGCTATATATTAACTCCATACTATCACTCACTTTCTTCCTTTCCAAATATATCAACTAGATATATAGGCTTTTCTAGTTCATAGTGAACAAAGAATAATTCATATTTTTTCATTCTAATATAACCTCCATAATAATTTAACTACAAAAATTAATTATCTTATTATTGAATCTGATTTACACATAAAAACAACAGTTTCCTGTTGTATAATATAGTAAATAGATATATTTATGTGTATAGATGAAGATATTTTCTTTTTTAGTTTTTTGATTTTTGATTGTAGACTAAAGATACCATAAATATTTTCTTTTGCCTAGACTTAATTTAATTATTTTTTTAAATTGATTATGTATATTTTCGTTAATTCTCAATAATTGCTCATACTAAATTCATACAATTTTGATTAAACAACCATCTTATAAAATAAACTAATCCCACAATTTACCCCACATAACGTAAAATAAAAGAATTGCTATATTCAGCAATCCCTGTAATTACAACATATTTAATATTATTCTATATAATAGCCATCGCAGGATTTTGAGTCCAGCGCGTCTACCAATTCCGCCACACAGGCAATTACATGAATTATTATAACATATTTTTAAAAAA
>CANQDV010000035.1 GCA_947593955.1 uncultured Bacilli bacterium
AGGTACTTATATTTTTTGACAATAGAAGATGAGGAAGAGGCAAGGGAAATAAGTAAAGGGGATAAGATAATGGAAGAATACATGGAAGAAGCAATGGAGGTAACAGGAAGTAGAAGTTTTGGGGAATCATATAACAAAGAGATAGCTAATCAAAGGCAAGCTAGGATGGATGGATATGAAGAAGGAAAAGACGAAGGAATTAATGTCGAAAAAAGAAATATAGCTTTATCAATGTTAAAAGATAAGATGGATACAAGTATAGTATCAAAATATACAGGCTTATCCATAGAAGAAATAGAACAATTGAGTAAAAAATAAAATTGATATTTATTAATAACTTTTCAAAGTAAAAGTAATAAAAAATTGGTAGATTATTTTACCAATTTTTTTACTTAAGAAAATACATTTGTTTATTTACCAAGTTTATGGTACAATTTTTATAGTAGATTGGGTGGTAAATATGTACTTGAAAGAAATAAATGCATCAGGGTTTAAATCTTTTGCTGATAAACTGGTTATTAATTTAGATGGTAAAACAACTTGCATAGTGGGACCTAATGGCTCAGGAAAAAGTAATATAGTCGATGCCGTAAGATGGGTTTTAGGTGAGCAGTCAGTCAAATCCCTTCGTGGAGAAGTAGGAATGACTGATGTAATTTTTTCTGGTTCTAAGTCACGTGGACCTTTAAATGTTGCTAGTGTTTCATTAACTTTTGATAATAGTGATAATTATTTAAATATTCCATATAATGAAGTATCAATTAAAAGAAGAGTTTATCGAACGGGTGAAAATGAATATTTTTTAAATGGTGATAAATGTCGCTTAAAAGATATAACGGATTTATTTATGGATAGTGGTATAGGCAAAGATGCATTTAATATTATTTCCCAAGGGGATATTAGCAATATATTGTCTAACTCTCCAAGTGAACGTCGTTTGGTATTTGAAAATGCTGCAGGGGTATTAAAATATAAGAGAAGAAAAGAAGAAGCCATTAGGAAATTAGAAAGAACCACCAACAATTTAGATCGTGTTAATGATATAATAGGTGAATTAGAATTACAGATAGAACCTTTAAAAGAACAAAGTGTTAAAGCTAAAGAATATCTTGATAATAAAGAAAAATTAGAAAATATTGAAGTAGCTCTTCTTGCCTATGAAATTGGGGAAATGAATTATCAATATGAAGAAACTAAAAAAAATATTGAATCATTGAATACGCAAATACTTAATCTAAATATTAAAGGCAACCAGGATGATTCTTTGTTTTTAGAAAATAAAAATAAATTAAATAAAATAAATAATGAGCTTAATGAATTTAATAATAAATTGGTAGAATTAACAGCTAAAGAAGAAAAATTAAATGGTGAGATTAATATTTTTAAAGAAAGAAGTAAGTATGATGCTTCTAATGATAAAGTTCATGAAAATATAGCAAGATTAAACGAAGAAAAATTAAAATTAGAAAACGAGTTGTACTTATTGGATAAAGATATTAAAGATTTTAACAATAGATGTGATGAAATAAGAGATAGCATTAATAAGCAAGAGTTGGATTTTAGCAATATTAAAAAGAAAAAAGATAGCAATTTATCTGATTTAGATAATAAAAATAGAGAACTTACAAATACTATTCACAAGATAGAAGTTTTAAATAACTATATTAATTCGGGTGGAAGTTTACCTAGTAGTGTTAAAGCCATTTTATCTAATCCAAGATTAAGTGGTATTCACCAAGTATTAGGTAATTTGGTAGAAGTTAGTGATGAATATACTAAAGCTTTAGAAGTAGCTTTGTTATCTAGTAGGCAGTTTATTGTTGTAGATGATGAAGCAAGTGCTAAAAAAGCTATTGAATATTTAAAAGATAATCACTTTGGAAGAGCAACCTTTTTTCCTATATCTGTTATTAAACCTAAAGGTATAGATATGGATACTTTAGATATATTAAAACATGAAAGTGGTTATATTGATATAGTATCTAATGTAGTAAAATTTGATTCTAAATATTATGGTGTTATAACTAATCAATTAGGTAATGTAATATTAGTAGATAATATTGATACAGCCAATCGTATAAGTAAAAAAATTAATTGGCGTTATAAAATTGTTACCTTAGATGGTGAAGTTATTCATGTTGGTGGTTCTATAACGGGTGGAAGTGTGACTATTACCAAAAGTATTATCAGTGAAAAGAAAGAATTAGAGTATTTAATAAGATATAAAAAAGAATTAGAAACAACTATTACAGAATTACAAAAAGAAAAAGATGAATATTCTTTAAATTTGTCACAAATGGAAAATGATTTATTGCATACTAAAGCTAATTTGGTAGAACAAGAAGAATTATTGCATAATAAACATAATACTAAGGATAATGTTAATAGTACTTATGAAGCTATTGTTAATGAATTAAATAGTTTGGGTTATGTTGTTTCTTCTTCGTTATCTAAAGAAGAGGAACGTTTGTATGATGAGTATTATAAAGTAACAAGGGCAAAAGAAGAGCTAATTAAAGAAATAGATATAAAAACGAGAGCTAAAGAAGAATTATCTAGGCAAATAGAACAGATGGAAGCTGACAATAAAGTTAATAATTCTTTAGTATATAAGCTTGAAAAAGAATTAAAAGAAAAAGAAATATTGATAAGTAAATTGGATGTAAAACTAGATAATCACTTAAATACTTTAAGAGAAGAGTATGAGTTAACTTATGAAAAGGCTAAAGAAGGATATATTTTAGAGATAGATCCTAATGAAGCTAGAAGTAACGTTAATGTTTATAAAAATAATATTAAACGTTTAGGTATGGTTAATCTTTCAGCTATTGAAGATTATAATAAAGTGTCAACTCGTTATGAATTTCTCACTTCTCAGAAGAATGATTTATTAAATGCTAAAGATACTTTATTAGAAATTATTACAGAAATGGACGATGTAATGAAAGAAGAGTTTATATCTACTTTTAAGAAGGTATCTAGTGAATTTGAAAATGTATTTAAAGAATTGTTTCATGGAGGTACAGCTACTTTAAAATTAACTGATCCTAATAATATATTAGAAACAGGAATCGATATTATTGCGTCTCCACCAGGTAAAAAATTAACTTCTATTTCGTTGTTGTCAGGAGGAGAAAAGACTTTAACAGCGATAAGCCTAATATTTGCTATTCTTAATGTAAGAGTAGTTCCATTCTGTTTATTTGATGAAGTAGAAGCAGCTCTTGATGAAGCTAATGTCGATAATTTTGGTAAATATTTAGACCATTATCGAGATAAAACGCAATTCTTAATAATTACTCATAAAAAGAAGACTATGGAATATGCTAATACATTGTATGGTATTACTATGCAAGAGTCAGGTGTCAGCAAGTTAGTAAGCGTTAAGTTAGATAAAATCAATTAAAACCTCTGATAACTTTACAAATAATTTAATTGTGTTATAATTATTGATGAAATGTGATGAATAGGACATGAATATTATATGATTTAGATAGAGAGCTATTGGTTGGTGGAAAATAGTTAATAATATAATATTTACTACCTAGGAACAGAACTCGAAAGAGATTTCCGGTAAAACCGTTATCAATTTAATTAAGTTAAACCAAGGATGGTACCGTGTTATGCACTCCTATTAGATAATCTAATAGGAGTTTTATTTTGGAGTAGTATAGTGACACATTAATAAAAATAAGAAAGAAGGAAAATAATAATGATAAACATAAAAGAAGATGAAAAATTAAATATTATGAATCATTCTTGTGCTCATTTACTTGCACAAGCTGTAAAACATTTATACCCTCATGCTAAATTTTGGGTAGGCCCTGTAATTGAAGAAGGATTTTATTATGATATTGATTTAGGAGATATAGTAATAAAAGAAGAAGACCTTGAAAAAATTGAGAAAGAAATGAAGAAAATTGCTAAGGATGGTAAACGTATTGTAAGGGAAGAAATATCTAAAGAAGAAGCTTTAGAAAAATTTAAAGATGATCCTTATAAGATTGATTTAATTTCACGAATGAATGATGAAGATACCGTTATTTCTTGTTATACTCAAGGGGACTTTACTGATTTATGTCGTGGACCACATGTCGAAAGTGTCAAAGAGTTAAAATATTTTAAGTTATTAAAAGTTAGTGGAGCTTACTTTAAGGGCGATGCTAAAAACAAAATGTTACAAAGAATTTATGGAGTCTGCTTTGATAATGAAGAGGACTTAAATAATTATTTGAAAGAATTAGAAGAAGCCGCTTTACGTGATCATAGAAAGATAGGTAAAGAACAAGAAATATTTATGACTCACGATTTAGTAGGTAAAGGTATGCCTTTGTGGTTACCAAATGGAGCCATAATTCGTAAACAATTAGAAAATTATATTTATGAAAAGGAACAAAAAATGGGCTATGTTCATGTTTATACACCTTGTGTGGGAACAGTTGATTTGTATAAAACGTCAGGACACTGGGATCATTATAAAGAAAATATGTTCCCATCAATGAAGGTAGATGATGAAGAATTTGTTCTTCGTCCAATGAATTGCCCACATCATATGTTAATTTATGGAAATAAATTACATTCATATCGTGATTTACCTATCAGAATAGGTGAGTTTGCAACGGATTTTCGTTATGAAGCAAGTGGAGCAGTAAAAGGTTTGGAACGTGTTAGATGTATGTGTCAAAATGATGCGCATTTGTTTGTAACGCCTGAACAAATAGGTGAGGAATTTAAGAAAGTAGTATCTTTGATTTTGGAAGTATATCAAGATTTTGGTATTAAAGATTATAAATTCCGTTTGTCACTACGTGATCCAGAAGATAAAGAAAAATATTTTGATGATGACGAGATGTGGAATAATGCTGAAAATAAATTGCGTGAAGTATTGAACGAACTTGATTGTCCATATCATGAAGCCATTGGCGAAGCCGCTTTTTATGGACCTAAGTTAGATGTTGAAGTAAAACCAGCTGTAGGACCAGAAGTAACATTATCGACTTGTCAGTTGGATTTCTTATTACCAAGAAGATTTAATTTGAGTTACATTGACCAAAACGGTGAAAAACAAGTACCTGTCGTTTTACATAGAGCTATTTTTGGAACGTTTGATAGATTTACTGCTTTTATTATAGAAGAAACGAAAGGCGCATTTCCTCTTTGGCTAGCACCAATTCAATTAGATATTATTCCTGTTAACCCACAAATCCATGGTGATTATGCTAAAGTACTAAAAGAAAAATTAGAACATTTAGATATTAGGGTAAATTTAGATTGCCGTAATGAAAAACTAAGTTATCGTATGCGTGAGGCTCAAACTAGTAAAATTCCATACTCTATTATAATTGGTGATAAAGAAATGGAAGAGGGAACAGTAAGTTATCGTCGTTATGGAGAACAAAGTACTGTTACTGTTAGCGAAGAAGAATTTACAAAATTTATTTTAAGTGCTATAGTTAGCAAAGAATCATAAAAAATATTGCAAATATTCTATTTGATATTAGATAATTATTAATTGTTTTGCAGTATATAAAAGATGGTTTTGATGATTTTATTGGTAAGACGAAGTTAATAGACGAACTTAAACAAAAAATTGGTTAAATTATAAATTTAGAATGTCAAGTTGACATTCTTTTTTTTATTTTCTTTTTTTAAATATAATTTTTGGTATTTACAAAGTGGCAGATAAATAGTAGTATAATATTAGCAGTGGTTAATTGTGGTGAAAAGTGGGGGATTTTTATGTTGATAGGTGAATATCATCATAATATTGATGAAAAAGGCCGTATTATATTACCTTCTAAGTTTCGTGATGATTTAGGAGATGAATTTTATATTACTCGTGGTCTAGAAGAATGCCTATTTGTCTATCCAAAAAAAGAATGGGATAAAATCACCAATCGCTTAAAAAACTTACCATTTACAAAGAAGGATGCTCGTAGTTTTATGAGATTCTTTCTATCGGGCGCTACTGCAACAGTATTTGACAAACAAGGTCGAATCAATATTACCTCTCCATTGATTTCCTACGCTGGCTTAGAAAAAGAATGTGTAATAGTTGGCGTAGGGGATCGTCTTGAAATTTGGGATAAAGACAAGTGGGATAATTTTTATGATATGAACAAAGAAGAAATGTCAAATATTGCAGAAGATTTATTTGATTCAAATTGGGAATCGGGTGAATAAATATGCACATTAGCGTTTTACTTGAAGAAACAATCCAAGGCCTAAATTTGAAAGAAGACGGGATCTACGTTGATTGCACATTAGGGTATGCTGGACATTCTAGCGAAATACTAAAGCGAGTAAGAAGGGGTTGTCTTTTCGCCTTTGATCAAGATAGCGATGCTATAAAATATAGTCAAGAAAAGCTATCAAAAATAGGAAAAAATTTTACTATTATATATAGTAATTTTGTCAATATAAAGGAAGAATTAGCTAGAAGACAAATAACTAAAGTAGATGGTATCTTATTTGATCTTGGTGTTTCATCTGTCCAATTAGATGAAGCTTCACGAGGATTTAGTTATCATCAAGATGCTCCACTTGATATGCGTATGGATAGAAATAATCCATTGTCAGCTTATGAAGTGGTCAATAATTACGAAGAAAGTAAACTAAGTGATATTTTTTGGCGTTATGGAGAAGAAAAATATTCACGAAGTATTGCTAAAGCTATAGTAAATTATCGAAAAAGCAAAAAAATTGAAACCACATTAGAACTAGTCGATATTATTAAAAGTGCTATGCCAATGAAAGCAATGCGTGATAAACATCCAGCAAGGCGTGTGTTTCAAGCTATCAGAATAGAAGTAAATCATGAATTAGATGTTTTAGAACAAGCTATTAATGAAGCAATAGATTTACTTGATGTCGGTGGAAGAGTAGTAGTAATTACTTTTCATTCCTTAGAAGATAGAATTGTTAAAAATATTTTTAAAGAAAAAACAACTATTGATAAAATGGTCAAAGGATTACCTAATATACCTAGCCAATATTTAAGTAATTACCGATTAGTAAATAATAAAGCTATAACTCCTACTGAAGATGAAATAGAAAATAATAATAGAGCACGAAGTGCTAAATTAAGAATAATAGAAAGAATAAAATAAGGTGAAAATATGAGAAAAAAACATATGAAAAAAGTTATAAAGATGGGTAAATTTGAAAAATTATTATATGCATTTACAATAGTACTATTAGTAATTTCTCCTTTTGCCATTGTTTTTTCTCAAGCGACCTTATCTAAAATAAATTTTGATGTTGAAAAAGTAAAACAACAAATTTCAACGCAAGAAAAGAAGAATGAGAGTTTATCTATGAAAGTAAATGAACTTGCTTCACTTGATAATATTAAAGAAATTGCTGTTGAGCAAGGATTGAGTTATAATAATAATAATATAAAGTCTATAGCTGACAGTAATGAAGAATAGATGGTGAATAATAATGAAGAAAAAATTAAAATCCAACAATTCAATGATTAATACTATTTTAGTCAGTGTGATTTTAATTTTTTTTGTTTTAATTTGTATAAGAGCAGGGCAATTAAGTTTATCAAAAGAAATTGATGGTATCGATTTACAAGCTTTTGCCAGTAGTAGAACGACAAAAAGTGAAATATTAAAGGGGAAAAGAGGCACTATATATGATCGTAATGGTGATGCTCTTGCTGAAAATGTATCTTCATATACTTTAATTGCTTATTTAGATGAATCAAGGACAACGGATATAACGAGACCACATCATGTAGTCGATAAAGAATATACTGCCAAAATGTTAGCTACAGTATTAGATATTAGTGAAGAGCAACTCTTAAAATATTTATCCAAAGAAAATGTTTATCAAACAGAGTTTGGTAGTAAAGGTAGAGGATTGACAGAATTAACTAAAGATGCCATTTTAGCTTTAGGGTTACCGGGAATAGATTTTATTGAAACCCAAAAAAGATATTACCCATATGGAGATTTTGCATCTTATACTTTAGGATATGCTAAAACAGCAATAGTTGAAAAAGATGATGGAGCTAGTGAAGAGACAATTGTAGGAGAAATGGGCATCGAAAAAGCCCTTAACGATGAATTAACTGGCCAAGATGGTTTTACTTTTTATCAAAAAGATCGTCAAGGATATAAGATTGCGGGTACCAAAGAACAGACAGTTCCTGCAGTTAATGGTAACGATGTTTATTTAACGATTGATACCAATATTCAATTGTTTGTCGAAAGAGCTTTAGAAAAAGCTGCATCATATCCTTTTGAGTGGTCAACCATTTTAGTTGCAGATGCCAAAACGGGAGCTATACTTGCTTCTAGTAGTACTCCATCTTTTGATCCTAACGTAAGAAACATTACTAACTATATGGATTTAAATGTGTCATCTCCCTTTGAACCAGGTTCTACTATGAAAATATTTAGTTATATGGCCGCCATGGAAAGTGGAAAATATAACGGTAGTGATACATATAAATCAGGAATATATGTAACTAAAGATGGTACAGAAATCGGAGATTGGAATAGAGATGGATGGGGCGAAATAACCTTTAATTATGGATTTGTTCTATCAAGTAACGTTGGAGTAATAAATTTAATCAATCGTTATATTAATGGTGATATTTTAAAAGATTATTATAAGAAATTAGGGTTCGGTAGCAAAACAGGTATTGAACTTCCTAATGAATCTAGTGGTAAAGTAGCATTTAAATATGAGACGGAAATACTAAATGCTGGCTTTGGACAAGGTATTGCTACAACTCCAATTCAATATATAAAAGCTTTAACGGCTCTTACTAACAATGGTGTGTTGTTACAACCATATTTAATTGATAAAATCGTTAATCCCAATACCAATGAAATAATTTATCAATCAGAGAAAAAAGAATTAGATAAAGTGGCTAATGAAAATACAATAAACAGTATAAAAACACTAATGCGTTTAGTAATAGAAGACACTACTGGAACTGGGCATTCTTATTATATGCCAGGATATGATTTAATAGCTAAAACTGGTACTGCTCAAGTAGCTGATTCATCTGGTGGATATGGAAGTAAAGTAATTCGTAGTTTTGCAGGACTTTACCCAGGTGAAGACCCAAGTATTATAATTTACTATGCTTCTAAAGATGCTGGTAGTTCTGGAGTTGCTTATATGAACCAAGTTATAAAAGACTTAGTTGCCAATATTAGCAAATATTTAAACCTTGATTCAGAAGAAGTAACCCCTAATAATGAATTATTAAAATATACTATTCCATCTTTTATAAATAAAAATACAATTGATGTAGAAAAAACATTACAAGAAAAAGGACTTACATATATAAAAGTAGGGGATGGCGAGAAAATAATTAAACAATATCCCCAAAAAGATAATGTCGTTACATCTTTAGATAAAATAGTTATTGTAACTAATAGTGAAAATATTACTATGCCTAATTTAATGGGATATAGTAATAGTGAAGTAAAGAACATATTAAATATTATAGGTGTTCCTTATGAAATAGAAGGTACAGGGTATGTAACTAGTCAAAGTATTGCAGCAGGAGCTATTATTACTAAAAATGATCTTATCCATATCGTTTTAGGAAAGAAATATTAAAAAACCATCAAAATTTTGATGGTTTTATATTGCTCTATATTTGTCCTGGTCCTTAAAAGGATTTTTTTTATCAATGTGATCTATAAATAAAATACCATTTAAATGATCAATTTCATGTTGAAAAGCGATAGCTAATTCTTCTCTTGCTCTAATACTAATTTTATTACCTTCGGTATCAAATCCTTCAACTGTAACTCTAGCATATCTAGGAACAATGCCATCTACCTCACGATTAACGCTTAAACATCCTTCACCGTCTTCAACATATATTTTTTCTAAAGAATTACTTACTATTTTAGGGTTTACTATAACATAAGTATCAAAAGTTCCTTCTTCTACTTCATGAACAATAGTTAAATATCTTTTGGGAACTCCTAATTGGATTGCAGCCATTCCCATACCTGGACGTAAATCATATTTCTCTGCTAACGCATCTATTTGACTATTTGTTAAATATTCGACCATTAGATCAATGTTTTTTAAATCTTCTTTATCCATAGGAAATGTTACTTCTTTACTTACTTTTCTTAAAATTTTATTTTTTTCATCTAATATATCTTTCGTTTTTAACATGAAATCACTTCCAACAGTACTTATTTTACCATTTTTTTTAAATATTAACAATCATATATTTAAAAGAAAAAAAGAGATTTCTCTCTTTATCTTGTAAGACGTGAACCAATTACAATAACTAGTAAAATAAATAGTACTAAAATGATTGCATATGATGAAGAAGAATTACCATATCCGTAACCATAACCATAGTATGGATAGTAATATGGATAATTGTATCCACCACCTTGGCAGCAAGTACCTCCGCCGTAATAATACATACTTATTCCTCCTTTTTTCTTTTCTAATATAGTTTATTATGAATAACTAATTTTGCTACTATATATGTCTAGATGTTTTACAAAAAATTGTAAATAAGTAAAAAAGTATAGATTATTTATTGTTTGCCGATTGAAAAAATGATAGAATAATTGTGAAAATAGGGTGAGGTTATGCGATACAAAAAAAATATTATGATTTTTTTTATTTGTGTTTGCTTATTACTGATGATTGTTGGCTATTATTATTTTGGTAATAATTTAAATATTAATGGAATGGCCAATAATTCTGGAAGTTGGGATGTAAGAATAATTGATATCTCATGTATTTCAGCAGGTAAAGCATATAATGTTATTCAACCATCTTTTACACAATCTTCAGTAAGTTTTGTGATGTCTTTATCAAGCTCTGACGATGCTATGACTTGTTCCGTAATTATTAAAAATAATGGGTCATCATCAGCTAAGCTAAATTCAATAACAAATACTCAATCATCAAATGACGCTATTAATTATACTATTTCGGGATTAAAAAAAGATGATATTTTAAAGCCAGGTTCTTCAGTTACTTTAACTATAGATGCAAGATTTAATTCAAGTGTTTATGCAACAACATTATCTAAATCCTTAAGTATTGATTTAGAATGGATTGACCCAAGTGCCAATATAACAATATCTGATGAATACAATAAAACTTATAAGATTCAATATGATAATAATGGAGGAGAAGGAGTAATAAGTAGTACAACTTGTGCTGTTAATATGACTTGTTATATTACTTTAACTAAACCAATTAAAGAAGGGTATGTGTTTGCAGGATGGGCTTTACCAAACTTTGATAGTGTTTCTTATGAACCAGGAGATTCGGTTATTGATATAGCTAAAGTAAATAGTTCTCTAACTTTACATGCTGTATGGCAACCTTCTATAAGTTATGACACTTATGGTAGTTATCAATATACTGTTCCGGTTTCTGGGACTTATAAGTTAGAAGCTTGGGGTGCCCAAGGAGGTTATCGTTATAGTAGTAATAACAGTATGAACTTTGCTGGTAAAGGAGGCTATTCTACTGGTACTTTATATTTAGAAAAAGGTACAATACTTTATATTTATGTCGGTGGTAGTGGAAATACTGGTGGATATAATGGTGGCGGAAAGTCAGGATGCGATAATGCTTCTTCTTGCGGGCAATCTATGTTATATGGCGGTGGAGCTAGTGATATTAGAGTTACTGGTACAACCCTTAACCATCGAATTTTAGTAGCTGGAGGTGGCGGTTCTGTTGGTGCTCCTACGAAACAAGGTGGTGCTGGCGGAGGGAACGTTGGTGAAGGAGTTAATATTCCATTTGTAGGAAGCGGTTGCAGTGCTACCGAATGTGGTCAAGGTGGAACCCAAACTAATGGTGGAGCTGGAAGTAGTGACCACTTGTATAAAGATACGACGGGAAGCTTTGGACAAGGTGGTAGAGGATACTATATAAACAACGGTTATGGCGGTGCCGGCGGTGGAGGCTGGTATGGTGGATCTGGTTCTGTTCCAGATTTAACTAGCGACAACGACCGTGGTGGCGGTGGCGGTTCTGGATATGTACTTACTAATAATTCAGAAAAGCCAACGGGATATGCTGTTAGTGATAAATATTACATGACTAATACTGATTTAATATCAGGAAATGCTGTAATGCCTAATCCTGAAGGAGGAAATATGATTGGTAAAATTGGTCATGGCTATATTAGAATTACACAAATTATTCAAAAGTAAAGATCATATCGATTTTTACTTTTTATTTAGACTAAATTATAAAATAGAAGTATAATAAAATTATTAGTACCTAACAAGGAGTGATGACATGAATTTTATAAAGGGTAATTTAAAAAAAATATTATTTCAAGGAGAAAATGGTTATTTTGTAGGACTTTTTAAAATAAAAGAAGCAAGTCTAGATAATAGTGAACTAATTAATCAAACAATAACTTTTACAGGTTATTTTCACGAATTAAATGAAATAGATACTTATATATTTTATGGTAAATTTATTTTTCATCAAAAATATGGAGAACAATATCAAGTCGATAGTTACGAAAGATGTAAAAAAGAAGATAAAGAGTCTATTATTGAATTTTTAACTAGTGGTTTATTTAAAGGAATAGGTGAAAAGAAAGCTCAAAAAATTGTTGATGTTTTAGGAAAAGATACTTTAAAGATTATTCTAGAAAATCCAGACAATCTCTTATTAATACCAACAATTACTAAAAAACAAGTAGATATTCTTCATGATACTTTAATAGATTATGAAAATAGTTATGAAACAATTATATTACTTACAGATATGGGTTTTTCTACTAAAGAAAGTATGACTATATACAATAAATATAAAATAAAAACCAAAACTATTATCGAAGATAATTTATATCAATTGACTTATGATTTACCGGATTTAGGATTTAAGAAAATTGACACAATAGCAACTAGTAAAAATTATAACAAAGACGATCCAAGAAGAATTCAAGCTGCTATTATATATGTGATGAATGAAATATGTAATCTAATAGGACACAGTTATTTATTAATAGATGAAATATATAGAAATGCCCTAAAAGTTTTAAATATCGAAATAAGTGAAGAAAACTTTATTAATAATATGAATGCTTTAATTTTGTCCAATATGGTTGTAAAAGAAGAAGAAAAATATTATTTATTTGATATGTATGAAGCAGAAGAATTTGTTGCTAAAAGAATTAAACTTTTATTAGGAATGAAGAATCAAGAAATAAATGACTTAGATTATAACATAGAAGAATTAGAGCATAATACTAATATAAAATATAATAGTGAGCAATTAGAAGCAATAAAATTATCACAATTAAAAAATTTTTTAGTTATTACTGGTGGCCCCGGTACAGGGAAGACAACTATTATTAAGGCCATAGTTAATTTATATCGGATGATTAATAAATTATCAGCTAAAGACTTAATAGAGCAAGTAGTTATGTTAGCACCAACAGGTCGAGCTAGCAAAAGAATTAGCGAGTCAACGTTGCTTCCTGCTTATACGATACATAGATTTTTAAAATGGAATAAAGAGACAAATAAATTTGCTATTAATGAGTATAACAAAAGTAATGCCAAATTAGTTATTATTGATGAGGCAAGTATGGTAGATATATATTTGTTTTATAGCTTATTAAAAGGAATAAAATCGGATACTAAAATTATTTTAGTTGGAGATTATTTTCAACTTCCTTCTGTTGGACCTGGCCAATTATTAAAAGATATTATTGAAAGTGAAACGGTTCCATTAATAAAGCTAAATTATTTATATCGTCAAAAAGAAGGATCTAATATTATCAATTTAGCTTATGATGTAAATAATGGAAATATTAACGATGAAATATTTAATAAGCAACAAGATTTAATTTTTGAAGAAGGAAGTAACAGTGACGTTATAAATTCTATTAAAGAAATTTGTCAAAAACACAAAAAAGATTCATATAAGGATTTTCAAGTATTAGTTCCTATGTATAAAACATTAAATGGAATTGACAATCTTAATAAAATAATTCAAGAAATATTTAACCCTAAAAGTAATAATAAAAAAGAATATAATTACGGTGATGTTACTTATCGTGAGAATGATAAAATATTGCAACTAACTAATATGCCTGAAGAAAATATTTTCAATGGTGATATAGGAATTATTGATAGTATTAATAAAAAGGAAATTATAGTGGACTTTGATGGAAATTTGGTAAGGTATACACCAAGTAATTTAAATAAGTTTAAACATGGATATGCTATAAGTATTCATAAATCACAAGGTAGTGAGTTTAAAACAGTTGTTATCCCTGTCGTTAGTGATTATGGAAAAATGTTATATAGAAAACTTTATTATACTGCTATTACTAGAAGTAAGAAAAAATTATATATTGTTGGAGATATGAAAGCTTTAAAATATGCTAGTAACAATATTAATGCCGATATACGAAGAACGACGTTAAAAGATAGGTTAATAAAAAAGATTAAAGTTGGAGCATAAAAAATCATTTTTTAATCATAATAATAATGGTATTCAGTGAATACTATCGTATTTTTGACTAAGAGGTGATTGTAATGAAAAAAACATGGAAATACTTGGTAGCTGGTGCTATGGGTATTGGTGCAATAGCGCTATATAAAAAATATAATCCAGATATGATAGAAGATATTAAAGCCTCAGTAAGTAAAATGAGTAAAAATGCTACTAAGTCAATCGAAAATATGATGTAGTTAGTTTTTCTAACTAAAAACAAGAGACATTACCTCTTGTTTTTTGATGAATAGTTAAGAGATACATATTATACGCAAAATGAGGATGGGCTAAAAATTTTGCTTATTTTTTTCTTGCAAAATCCTTAGGGGGGGGGGGGTA
>CANQDV010000036.1 GCA_947593955.1 uncultured Bacilli bacterium
AGGAATAAAAGAGGGAGATAAATTACCAAGTAAAGGGAGTACCACTTTTGATATCACTATAAGTTATGATAGTAATATCAGTGGACAACCTAATTTAACAGATAATAAATTAAGTATTGGAATAAATTATATACAAGATACAGGAAGTAATGTACCAAGTAATAATTTAGATATAGTACCGACAAGGTTATCACAAAAGATACTTTATGATAATGAAGAAAAACCAGATACCAATATAGACTTTAGTAAGATAAGTAGTGATAGTAATGGGAAAGGATTATATTATACGAGCAAGAATACCGAAGATAATAGAATAACATATTACTTTAGGGGAGACGTAAATAATAATTATGTATCTTTTGCTGGATACTACTGGCGCATAGTAAGAATCAATGAAGATGGAAGTATAAGATTAATCTATCAAGGAACAAAAGCTACTGATACTGGAGCTAATGCTCAAGTAGGAACCAGTGCCTTCAATTCGACAATAGGAGATAATTCAATGGTAGGATACATGCATGGAAAACCAACGAATAATTATGCTGATGGAAAAGGAAATTATAGTGGTTGGGCATGGGCAAGTAGTACCGGAACAGTCAAGATGGGTACAGATTATGATTTTAATACCCAAACAGGAGAATATACTTTGACTGGTGTAGTAGATGCCTATTATGATACCGCTCATCACAATTATTATACATGTTATAGTCAAAGTACAACATGTACCCATATGATGAAAATAACTGAAATTAGACAAAGTGGAGATACATATCAATTATGGGGAGGAGAAATGCATGCAGGATATTGGTCAACCTCATATGATCAAGCCCATGCCAATGAAGTTGATTCTAATATAAAAACCTATTTAGAGAATTGGTATAAACAATATTTATTACAATATGATTCATATATAGCAGACACTGGATTTTGTAATGATAGAAGTTTTAATAGTGGAACCGGAGTAGGAAGAGTAGAAACGCATTATGGACCAGGAGCAAGATTATATTACAATAGTACAAAAACACCTCAATTTGCCTGTCCTAATCCAACTCATGATTTATTTACAGTAACAAATAATAAGGGAAATAAAAAGTCAACCCAAAAAGTAGGATTAATAACGAATGATGAAGCAGCATATGCAGGAGGGGTGTATAGTGTAGCAAATAGGAGTTATTATTTATATACAGGAGTAGAGTATTGGACAATGAGTCCCTTCTTTTTCTGGCCTGCCGCTTCCTATGCGGTCGGTTGGAACGTTGGCTCGATTGGGAACTTGCTAAGTCCGCGCGTCAATGGTGCTCTCGGTGTGCGTCCTGTCATTAATCTTAATCCTAATGTTGAAATAACTGATACTGAGCAAGATGGAACAATAAATAAACCATATATAATCAAATAAAAATTGATTTTTAAGATAAATTTAATTTATCTTTTTTTCTTTTGTATTATAAACATTTAAAATAAAACCTATTAAAATCATATAAGAAATTAGACTACTACCACCATAACTTATAAAAGGCAGTGTGATACCAGTAATAGGTAATAATCCAATAGTCATACTAATATTTTGAATTTGTTGATATACGAATATCCCAGTAATACCTGCAATTAGATATTTATCAATTCTATTTATTGTATCTATACCTGTAGATATAATTTTAAAATCGAATAATAAAATTGTAGTTATTAATATGATTACTCCTATTAAACCAAAATTAGAAGCATATACTGAAAAAATAAAATCTGTTCCGGCTTCAGGAAAATAAATAGGAGTATTATTAAATCCATGACCTATTATAAAACTAGATCCAATAGCAGCAAGAGAATTTTCTAATTGCATTCCACTACCAATTTTCCAATTGATAATACGATCCATTCTATAAAAGAAGTTACTTCCAAAAATATTTATAAAAATATCTTGTTGAAAGAAATATAAATATAAAAAAATACTTCCCATACTAATTAATATAGTCCCAAACAAGATATACCAAAATGGTTTAATACCACTTATAAATAGCATAAATATAGTAATAATTAAATAAATAATGACTGCACCAGTATCGGGTTCTAAAAATGTTAAGACACTAGGGATTCCTACAATTATTAATACTTCTAAAATTAAAATAAATTCATCTTTTAAAGTAGGTTTTCTATGTCTTTTATGAAAATAGTTTATAGTAGTTGCTAGCATTAAGATGAGACTTATTTTCATAAATTCACTAGGTTGAAAACTACCAATTCCTTTTATTACATACCAACATTTACTTCCATTGATATTTGGTGCAAAAAAGAGCAAACCAAATAATAAAACGACATTAAATAAATATATGTACCAAGAAAATTTATAAAAAAACTTATTACCTTTTTTCATTATAAAATAGATAATAAAAATTCCTATAATATACCATACTGATTGTTTTAAGGGTAAGTTACCTAAGGATGGTGATAGATACATGGAAGCTGAATAAATACTAATAATACTAATTATAAAAAAAACGATAATATAAAAAATTAATAATTTATCTAATTTGTATTTTTTTAACATTGTATCACCATTATTAGTATGATTTTTTTAGTAATTTTTATTTATATATAACATAATATATTTATAGGAAGAGTGATAATATGGGTAAAGAATTACCATCTATTTTTAAAAATAATTCTAATAAGAAAATAGAAAATAATAAAAAAGTTTTTTATTCAAAATATGAGAGGGTTGGTAATGTTGTAGATAAAGATGAGAATGTTAACGATAACCAATCAATTGATTTAGATAATGCTACGACTTATAATGAAGCATTAAATAATTTATTTAAAAATAATCAATTTATTTTTAATGTTCCAGTAGAAATTATTACCAAAAAGGAGACTTTGAATACCAAGATAGTTAGTAAAGTTGATAATCGATTACTAACTGTTAATGGGGTAGTGATTCAGTTAGAGGATATATTATCGATAAAAATAAAAGAAAATTAGGATAAAATAAAAAGAACTTAGTTCTTTTTATTTTATAGTCCACTTACATAAGTATCTGCTAAACATTTTAATACTCCAATACAATTTAAATTAATAGTAAAGAAATCATTAGTTGCTACATAAGGAAAAGCAGTTATTTCTGTTGAATCTGGATTAGGTGCTAAAACTCTACAAGTTGCACAATTATCATCTAAATTTTCTATTCTAAAAGCACTGCTAGTAGCTGTTACTCCATTTAGAGTATAAGGCATTGTCCAAAGAGTGTTATTACAGCAACTGTAGAAAGTTATTGGTCTAGTATTTAAACAAATTCCACTAGGATTAGGGCCTAAAAAAGGTTTGCTACATCCATTAGGAATATCACAATCTTCTCCTTTTTGTTGAAGCATTAATATTAATTCTAATGTGCTGATAAATGAACAAGAACAGCTATTATTATTACCACACATAATTTATCCTCCTCTCTATAAATCTACAATTGTGTCAGGTAAACATTTCAATGCACAAACACATCCTAAATTAATAGTTGCTGTATCGTTAGTAGTAATATAAGGACTTAATGTATTAGTTGTATCAGGATTTGGAATTAAGATAGAGACTACAACACAATTATTTTCCACTTTTTCTACTCTAAATGTACTACTACTACCAGTAAATGTTTCACCATTTATTACGGAATTATAATTGACAGTGATTAAGTTGTTATTGCAACCATAGAATGTCACAGGTCTTGTATTAAAGCAAAGACTAGGTACATTTGCTCCTAAAAAAGGTCTGCTACAAGTATTGTCAAAACATTCATCTTGTTCACTGCATCTTTGTAAAACATCAATTAATTTAAGAGTCTTAGTAAAGCAACAAGAACCATCAGAATTATTATTATTCATATTCTTCACTCCTTTTTATTATTTCTATTATAAGATATTCCTCTTGGTGCATATGGTGTCGTGTTAATACCTATAATTTATAATATTCTTTTCAAAAAATTTATATTAACAATTTACAAATTATAATATTTTTGATATCATTTTATATAGAATAAAGAGGTTAGATTATGAAGAAAAAATACTTATATTTGTTGTCACTAATAGCTTTATTAATACCTTGTAAAGTTTTTGCAGAATCTAATGTTATTATAAATTGTAATAGTAATAATATAGTAAATGATATTTTAGAATGTTCATTAATTGCTGATGTAGATGATGGAGTTATTTATAATAAAGTAGAAGGTTCTATTTCAGCATCAAATGCCAGTTCTGTTTCTTTTATTAATTCTCAAAATTTTGCAGGTTCAATCAAAAATAATCATTTGACTATTCAAAGTAATTCTGAAGTTGGTAGTGTAACTTTAGGTAATATTAAAATAAATATTTCCAATTTAATTGCGGAGACCTTAGAAATAAAAATGTCTAATATAAAGTTTTTTAATAATGATGTTGAGGTGTCAAATGTTTCAAGTGCCAATTCTATTGTAAAAGTTGCTTCAACTGTTAATACTTTAGAATCATTAGAAGTAACAAATTGTAATGAATGTAAATTAAGTCCTAGTTTTGATGCTGAGAATACTGTTTATACTGTAACAACTAATGCCAGTAGTATTACTATAAATGCGAAAGCTAGCAGCAACGCCAAATTGTCAGGCGATGGAATGGGTAATCTCAAGTTGAAGGAAGGTCGAAATTCATTTCAAATTATTGTTACATCAGAATCTGGGGATAGTAAAATTTATAAAATTTATGTCACTAGGCAAGTAACTAAGTCCAGTGATAATTCTTTAAAAAAATTATCAATCAATAATGGAGATATTGAGCCCGTTTTATCTAATAATGTTACTACTTATAAAGCTAATGTTGATGATAGTAAAGTAGTTATAAGTGCTGTAGCTAATGATGATAAAGCTACAATTGTCGGTACAGGTGAACAGACTTTACAATATGGCGAAAATAAGTTTGAAGTAATAGTAACTGCCGAAAATGGTGCTTCAAAATCTTATACTTTAGTAATAATTAGAAATAAAGAAATAACCGAAGATGATTTGTTCTTAGGAAGTCTTTCTATTGATGGCGAAGATATTAAATTGGATGAAGATGTGACTGAGTATACTTATAATGTTAGTTCTGACGTTAATGAGGTTGATATTTCTGCCAAAGCTAATAATAATTTTAAAGTTGACATAAAAGGCAATGAAGATTTAGTAGCTGGTGAAAATATTGTAACTATAACGATAACTGGTGAAAACGATATTACTAAAGTATATACTGTTACGATAAATAAGGAAGATAAAAAAGAACTTGAAGGATTGTACTTAAAAGATTTAATTATTGAAGGATATGGTCTTTCTTTTTCACCTGAAACTTTAGAATATACAGTAACTATTAATGATGAAAAAGAACTTAATATTAGTGCTTTTGCTAGTGATGAAAATTATGTAGTAGAATTAAATGGTAATGAAGATTTACATGATGGAAGTATTATTAAAATTATTGTAAGTGATCAAGAAGGAAATTCTAATATTTATAAAATAAATGTAAAAGAGTTAGAAAAAGTAGTTGATACAAGTAAGCAAGAAAGCGATATAAATTATATTCCTTTTATAATGATTGGATTATTTGGAGTATTATTTATTGTAGACGTAATATTATTAATAAAGAAGATAATAAATAAATAATTTGGAGTTTTAAACATAATATAGTATAATGATAAGTGGTGAATAAAAATGCAAATAGAATATATAATTATTTTAGTTATTTTATTTATCATTCTTCTTGCAATTTTAAAGGCTGGAAAGAAAGATGCCCATTTACAATTAAATAAATTGTTAGATTATTTGGGTGGTAAAGATAATATTATAGCTACAGAAACAAATTTATCTCGTTTTAAAGTTACTTTAAAAGATACTAGTATCGTTGATAAAGAAGCAATTCAAAAATTAGGAGCTAAAGGAATAGTAGAGATAGATAATCAATTAAAAATTATTTTAGGACCTGATTCTAAACAGCTAAAAAAATATATTGACGATTTAAAATAAAAAGCGAGTAATTTAGACATATTTCGACAAAATATGACAAATTAAAATCATATAATAAAACTAGAAAGAAGGTATTATATGATTTTTTTTGATGGTTTTATATTAAATACTATTTTATTATTGTTTCCACTATTGTTATATATAGTTTATGTGGCATGTAAAAAGGATATTTCCAAGCCTGAAATGACTTTATTTTTTGAATTTGCTCTTGTTTTATCAGTCCTTTTAATAAGTTGGTATGGAAAATCTGTGAATAATGGATATGTAACTGTGTTAATAAATATTCCCCTTTTATTTGCGTATTTAAAAGGGAGAAAAGTATCTATTGGTATTATATCTTTTATTTTAGTTTTTTATTATATTGTCTATCTTAAATATCCACCTAATATAATTATTTTTGAGTATATAATATATTTCGTTTTATATCTTTATACAAAGAAGAAAGCAATAACATCAACTTTTATAATTGATAGTTTTACTATCATTAAAGCTTTTTTTATATCATTTTTAACTTTTTATTTTGTTAATCCTGATGGTAATTTATTATCAAATCTTTTTAAAATCATTTTATCAATAATAATTCTTAATTTAGCATCTATTTGTTATTATAAATTAATAAGGAAAATAGAAAATATGGTTAGTTTCAATAACACGTTAAAAGAACTTGAAAAAGAAAAAATGATAAGAAATTCTCTTTTTAAAATTACTCATGAAATAAAAAATCCTATAGCTGTATGTAAGGGTTATTTAGATATGATAGATTTAAATAATAAAAATAAAGTCGATAAATATATACCTATTATAAAAAGTGAGATAAATAGGACTTTAACTTTAATGGATGATTATTTAGATTATTCTAAGATTAAAATAAATAAAGATATAATTGATATTATTATGTTGGTGGAAGATACATTAAAATCAATGGATGTTTTGTTAAAAGATAGTAAAGTTAATGTCAGTTATGAAATAAGTGAAGAAGAAGTATATATGATGGCTGATTATAATCGTTTGAAACAAGTTTTAATAAATTTAATAAAAAACAGTATGGAATCTAAACTGGAAGAAAGAAATCTTAATGTGAAAATTAAAACAGTAATTGATAATAATAATATCCAAATAATTATTGAAGATAATGGGGAAGGAATGACTAGGGATGAGCTTAATCATTTAGGAGAAGCTTTCTATACCACTAAAATAAATGGTACTGGTATAGGAGTTAATTTGTCCAAGGAAATAGTTGAAAGACATAATGGTACTATTGTTTATGAATCAGAGAAATATGTTGGGACTAAAGTTACTATTACCTTTCCTATAGATAAAGAGCTTAATATTTGACAATATTAGAATTATGTGTTATAATAGCAGCACTTTTTCAAATGAGGGGGTTAGAGCTATGGAGAATAATAGTTCATGTGAAAAATTAACAAAAAATGTATTAGTAAATAGTATCAAAGGAATGGATGCAAGTGTATTTTTGCGTAAAAGAGATGTACCTGATTCATATAATAATGAGCATCGTATTTTAATTCCTGCAGAAGGAGTTAATCCTGGGCATGGAATATGGATAAAATATGAAAAAGGGATAGATCCTGATGTATTTTTTTATGATATCAAATGGGATAATGTACGTTGTGAATTACCTTTAAAAGATACAGATATTAGATATAAGGATTTGGTAGATGGAGATATTTATGTTTATTATGCATTAAATAATAAAGAAAGATTTCCAAGAGTTGTAATTGCAACTGATGATGATAGTATAAAATATATTTATTCTATTGATAATTTAAATCCTAATTTTACATTTGATGATGAAATGGTTAATGTCGTATCAAGTATGTTGAATATTTTAAATTTAAAGTCAAGCAAAAATTATGATAAAATTTTAAATGATATGAAAAAATTAACAGATATACATGATTTTTGGCAATATCATATAAGTCAAAATAAAAAATCGATGGAAAGTATTGATAACCAAGTTTTTGGTGAATATGATTCTTGGCAAAAAAAAGAAGATTTAACAAGAGAAGAGTTAAGGTTTTTATATGAAATTGACGAATCAATTGAAAGTTTTAATATGTCTGGAAGAGATTCAAGAATATTTCAAATTTTAAAGACCCGTAATAAAAGAAAAGATTTAGCTACTATTTTTGCATGTAAAGAAAATCAAATATCTTTAAATATGGGTGAAGCATTGAATGGTGATATTGTCTGTCATTATGGTGATATATTAATAGTTAATAAGACGGATATTAAAGATTTACCTTTTCCTAAAAACATAATAGGTAGTTTAAATATACCTAGTGCAGTATTAGTTGAAGATTGTCAATTTCCTGAATATGTAAAACGTAATGTATTTTTACCAAGAGCGGCATATTTAAGAAATGTTGTCTTTCCTCAAAGAGTAGGAGGTAGTGAGATATTATCTAACGTTCAAGTAGCTAAAAACGTTATATTCTCAGATTATGTTGGTAATGCTTTTATGTTACAGTCTGCTACTGATGTAGAAGATTCTCTTTTCCCAAAGGAAGCAAATATTTTTGATATTAGCTCACTTAAAAAGACTCAGACTTTATGTTTACCTGAGCATGCTAAAATTATTAATATTAATAACTTAAATGAAGCTAGATGGATAATAATGCCTAACAAAATGAATAATCCTGAAGAAGCAGTAATTAAAATGAGTCATTTTAAAGACTATAATAAATTAGTTATGCCTTCAAAAAAAGAGGGACAATTAAATGTCTTAAATGCCTTAAAACGTTCTATTAATGAATTTATTACTCAAGACAACACTAATGAATTAGTAAGTACATTAAGTCAAAGATGTGGTATTGAAGAGACAGAATTAGTACCGGTCGATTATCAAGTGAAACCTATTGATGATAATTTAGTTGTTACATCGTCTAATAATAAACGTGAATTATTAACTAAAGTAAATATTGTTGATAAATTACGTAGAACTGGAAGTAATTTAAAAGCAAAAGTAAAAAGCCTAGGAAATTATTTTGACAAAAATAAATAATTGTGTTAACATAACTAAATATCTAAGAGGTGAAAAAAATGAAAAAGATTCAGAATTTTAAGAGTAATTTTAATAATTATTTAATTAAAAAATATAATTTTGATAACGATGATATCGATTATTATTGGAAAGAGCATCGTCCTAAAGTTGAAGAGTATAATAGGCGAAAAGCTAATTTCATTATTCCAGCTTTTACTTTGACAGGAGTAGGAATTGCCGGAGTAATAGTTGGATCTATTAATCCTTTTGATATTTTAAATATTGCTGGACAAATAGCATGTATTGCCTCATCAGGTCTTATGTGTTTTGGTTCTGCTTGCGTTGGAACAACTTCAATATGTAAAAATAGTCCATATGAAGGTAAACAAGCTGTTCTTATTGATGCAGATAGAGATTATAATAAAGCTTTAAAAAAATATAAAAAGAATAAAAGATAAGCGTTAATTTGCTTATTTTTTATTTTACACTTATATTATAAACACTAGGCCCTTTTATGACTTTGCCATCAATGTCAAATCTTGAACCATGACAAGGACAATCCCAAGTTTTATCAATTGTATTGAAAATTAAATTACACTTCATATGGGGACATACGTTTTGAACAATGTGTTCATTATTGTTTTCATCAATATATATACCATATTTAATCCCATTTTTAGTAATTACTTTAACGTTTGGGGGATAAAAATCATAATTATTTTTTAATTTAGAAAGAGTATAAGTAATACCTGTTTTTAAATTATGATTTACTATATTTATAGCCTTTGGAATAGTTAGTTTGCGATTAGGATCAAATATATCCATATATTTGTTCTTTTTGTTTTGCACCAGGTCACTTAATATTTTTCCTGCTAAGCTACCATTAGTCATACCCCAAGTATTATATCCGGTTCCTATTAATAAATTAGTATTATCTTTTTCATAATAACCGATAAGAGGTAAACCATCGGCAGTCATAACATCATAATTAAACCACTCATATTTTATATCTTCAGTTAAATTAGTTTTTACGTGCCAAGTTAAATCTTTAAAATTTTGCTCGTTATCCATATTGTTTCCTAAAGTTTTTGAAAGACCTGCATATATAATATAATCTTTATTATCAGAATAATATCTAATAGAATGAGTAGAGTCATTACAACTGATGGCATTAAACATTTTATTTTTAGGAACAATTCCACTTGCAACATATGATTTTTCTAGGTAAGTTTTAAATGGGAATAATCCTGGTGTTAAGAAAAACGGATAGTGACATGCTAAGACGACTTTTTTAGCTGTAATAGTATTTTTTAATGTTTTGGCAATATACCCATCATCTTTTTTTTCTAAGTTGACAATTTTAGTTTTTTCATACATTTTAATTCCTGACTTTTTACAGATATTTTTTAATTCTAAAAGATATTTAATAGGATGAAATACTCCAGTATCATCCACTTTAACTGCATATTTACATGGGTATTTAATTGGTAGATGAGGTGTTATTTTACAATCATTATAAGAATTAGTAAGAAAAGTTTTTAATTCTTTTAATTTATGAACATTGCTATCTTGATTAGTAAAGACATAAGAGCTATTGCTTTCAAAATTACATTTTATATTGTAGTTTAAAATGTTGCTTTTGACTAATTCGATAGCATATTTTTGACTATCTAAATATTTTTTTGCCACTTTAAATCCATAATTACTTTGAATTTTATTATATATTAATTCTTGTAAATAAGTTAATTTTCCTGTCGTTTTAGAGGTTACACCGTATCCTATACGATTACTATCAACTAATACTACATTTAAGTTGGAATTTCTTAAATAAAAAGCTGTTGATATACCAGTAATTCCACCACCAATAATTAAAACGTCAGCAGTAATATTGTCACTTAAAGAAGGAAGAATCTTTTCATTAATACCTTTTAACCATAAGGAATTATATATCATTATTATCACCATTATATTATGGTTTGCTTTTTCTTTTTTTAAACAATTATTATTAATATAGTGAGAAATATGTATGTAAAAGATGCTTGGGTAATTATTTGGAAACAATTATAAGTGTTTTATTATTTGCTTTTATAGTGTTTATACAATTGGTATAATTTTTTATAATGTTTCCATTATATTTAGAGTGTTAAAAAGGCTTGATTTTTATCTATTTTGTGATATAATTTAGAAAGTTTTTAAGGAAGTGTAAATGTATGGAAAAAAGGAATATAGCAATTATTGCTCACGTTGATCATGGTAAAACAACATTAGTAGATGAGATATTAAAAACAAGTGGAACATTTAGAGAGAATGAAGATTTAAGTAACGCGACAATGGATTCAAATCAATTAGAAAAAGAACGTGGTATTACTATTTTAGCTAAAACAACTGCTATTAATTATAAAGGATATCGTATCAATATTTTAGATACACCTGGACATGCTGATTTCGGTGGAGAAGTTGAACGTATTATGAATATGGTTGATGGAGTGTTATTAGTAGTAGATGCATATGAAGGGACTATGCCCCAAACAAGATTTGTATTAAAAAAAGCATTGGAAGCTCATGTTAAACCTATTGTAGTAGTTAACAAAGTAGATAAAGAATCAGCAAGATGTAAAGAAGTTATAGATGAAGTATTAGATTTATTTATTGATTTGGGAGCAGAAGAGAGTTGGCTTGATTTTAAAGTGGTTTATGCCTCTGCATTAAATGGTACATGCAGCTTAAGTGATGATCTTAATACTCAAACACCTGGATTTACGGAGTTATTAGATTTAATTATTAGTGAAATTCCAGCCCCTCGAGGAAATGTTAATGCCGATTTACAATTTCAACCAGCATTATTAGATTACAATGATTATGTAGGACGTATAGGAATTGGTAGAGTTCATAATGGTAAAATCAAAGTAGGTCAAATGGTCGATTGCTTGCGATTAGATGGAACCGTAAAACAATTTAGAGTACAAAAGTTATTTGGATTTTTAGGTTATAAAAGAATTGAAATAGAAGAAGCTGAAGCAGGAGATATTTGTGCAGTAGCAGGATTAATGGATATATCCGTTGGAGAGACTTTATGTGAAGTAGGGAAAAGAAATCCATTACCAGTATTACATATTGATGAACCTACTTTACAGATGACTTTTGGAGTTAATACGTCACCTTTTGTAGGGCGAGAAGGTAAATTATTAACAGCAAGAAAAATCGAGGAACGTTTAATTAAAGAATTACAACGTGATGTAAGTTTAAGAGTTGAACCTAATGATAGCGAGTCATGGATAGTATCAGGGCGTGGAGAATTACATCTTGGTATATTAATCGAAAATATGCGTCGTGAAGGATTTGAATTACAAGTTTCCAAACCTGCAGTTATTATAAAAGAAGAAAATGGCGAAAAATTTGAACCATACGAAGAGTTAATGCTTGATGTTCCAGAAGAATCCGTTGGTACAATAATAGAACAATTAGGTACTAGGGGAGCCATTATGGAAAGTATGAATAATGTTAATGGTCAAGTTAAATTGGTTTATACTATTCCATCACGAGGATTAATAGGATTTACTACTAATTTTTTAACGTTAACTAAAGGTTATGGTATTATCAATCATACATTTAAAGAATATCGTAAAATGACTAATGTTGATGTGGGTGAACGTTCAATTGGCGTTTTAGTGTCTATAGAAAATGGAAAAGCTACAGCATATGCTTTAGGGGGACTTGAAGATCGTGGAATTATGTTTATTGAGCCAGGTACGGAAGTATATGAAGGAATGATTGTCGGTGAACATAATAGAGATAACGACTTAGCTGTAAATGTGGTAAAAGGTAAACAATTAACCAATATGAGAGCAGCAGGAAGTGATAAAACAGTCGTTTTAAAACGCCCAAGACCAATGCCACTTGAAGTTGCCATCGATTATATTAATTCAGATGAATATGTAGAAGTTACTCCACAAAATATTCGTTTGAGAAAGAAAATTTTAAATACTGAACAAAGAAAAAAGATGGATGCAAAAAACTAATTTGTTTTTTCATCTTTTTTTGATATAATAGTAATGTGTGAATAGGAGAATGATTATGACTAAAAATAATACGAAAAATAATAAAGATAGAATGGATCGACAAATACCATTAAAAAATTATATTATCGTAACTGTTATTTTTATATTAACTATTGGGTTAGTTATTTTTATAAAGAATTGGTATCAAAATTATCAAGACTATACCAAAACTATTCCTATGTTAAAAGGAGTAATAAGTGAAGTACGCTCTAATGAAATTGAGAACTATATTAGTGATAATCCTAGTGCGATAGTTTATATTGGTGTAGCTGATGATGATGATTGTCGCAATTTAGAAAAAGATTTAAAAAAATTAATTATAAAAAATCATTTGAAAGAAAAAATCGTTTATTATAACATTACTGATGTTTTAGATAAAACGGCCATCATAAAAAAGTTTAATGATGAATATGCGGTGAGTGATAAAATAAATTCTTATCCTGCTATGGTTATAATTGATGAAGGATTAATGATAGCTTTTAAGGATAAAACTGAGGGAAAAGAATTATTAATAAGTGATATTGAACAATTATTTGAAGAATATGAAGTTTATGGTGATTAATTGTGATAAATATAGTTTTATATGAACCAGAAATACCAGGTAACACAGGAAATATTATGCGTACTTGTGTAGCAACTAATACAAAGTTACATTTGATAGAGCCTTTAGGATTTTCTCTTGATGAATCTAAACTAAGAAGAAGTGGTGTTAATTATATAGATAAATTAAACTATGAAGTTTATAAAAATTTTGATGATTTTAAAAGTAAAAATAAAGGCACTTATTATTATTTTACAAGATATGGTCATAAACCTCATACTAGTTTTGATTATTCTAATAAAGATGAGGAAATCTATCTTATTTTTGGTAAAGAATCAACAGGTATTCCTAAGGAAATATTAAGACAAGATTTAGATCATTGTATGCGTATTCCTATGACAAGTAATGTGCGAGCATTAAATTTATCTAATTGTGCTGCTATAGTGGTTTATGAAGTTCTTAGACAACAAAATTATAGGGATTTATTATTTGAAGAACCCCATAAAGATAAAGATTTTATTATTTTAGATTAAAAATAGTTGACAATTTACGATGGGTAGTGTTACTATTATATCACTGAGTTGAAATTCATCTCATCTGGGGCATTAGCTCAGCTGGGAGAGCGCCACGTTTGCACCGTGGAGGTCAGGAGTTCGATCCTCCTATGCTCCACCAGATAGATAGTAAACTCGAACTTTTATAGTTCGAGTTTTAAAATGCTTAAATTTATGATAAAATTATTTTAGTAATTAAGGGGGAAAGATGAAAAAAGAGTTAATTAAAACAGAAATAGATGTTAATAACAATAAAATAGGTATTTTAAGAATTGGTGATACTGACTATATATCATTAACTGATTTAGCAAAATATTCTAATCCTGAAAATCCTGCTAATGTTATAATACATTGGATGAGTAATAAAGGAACATTCGATTATATAGGATTATGGGAACAATTAAATAATGAAGTTGGATATTCATCATTTACTTTGAGTCCAAAAAGATGGATTGACAGAACAGATGCCATAGGAATATATTCTAAAGGTGGAAAATATAGCATGGAACATTTGCTCATCCTGATATAGCATTTGAATTTGCTAGTTGGTTAAGTCCTACTTTTAAATTATATCTGATTAA
>CANQDV010000037.1 GCA_947593955.1 uncultured Bacilli bacterium
ACTTAAATATAGAAGGACCAGTCTTAACCCAAGTAACCGGAGGAAGTAATATCACATTAAATAATAGTAGTGGAAGGAGTTTAAATAATTATATAATATATGGAAATAGTATCCAAAATGGAATACCTACACCAGATAACCCACTATCTATTCAGTCATTGGGAGATAATGGAAAAATAACGATTAAGAGGTTTAATAATTTATTTAATAATGGTTATGGAGAGTTAGGTAATAATAACAATTTTTCTCGTTTTGGTTATTCTAAAGATGTACCTAATAATGAAATAAGTGGAAGTTTTACTATTAGTGGTGATTATGTAGAACTAGAATCAGATGATTATATAGAAGTAGATCCGACTAAGAGTTATGACTATTCAATGTATGTAAAAAATGTAGGTAATTCTGGTGCTACTTTTTACATTGGTTTAGCAGAGTATGATGTGGATAAACTAATTATAACGTCAAATCCCTACATGTATATACCCGATACTTTGACAACATTAACCCAAGATTTAAAAAATGGTGATAGAGAAGTACATTTAGATAATATATCTAACTTTAATGCTGCTCAATCAACCCCTATTTATCAATTAGGTTTTATATTTTGGAATTATCAGGATAGTAGAGGATATCATTATCCTGAATTAACATATTCAAGGAATGTATGGACTAATTTATATACCTTTGATAAAGTAGATAAAGCAACTAACACAATAACTTTAAAAGAACCATGGAATCATGGGACAATACCTAAAGGGACTAAATTATCTCAGTCTAATGAAGGTGGTACATATAACTATTCTATACTATTTGATAGTACGATACCATCAACGTGGACTCAATATAGTGCAACTATAAGTGGAATAAATACGACTGGAAAGAGTAGTAATTCACAATTTCGCCCAGGAACAAAGTATGTAAGATTACATTTTATTTTTAACTATTATTCTTTATCTAATGCTTCTATAGAAATGGCAGGAGTAAGACTAGTAGAAAGTAGTAATAAAGATGATATAACAATTGATTTAACTGGGCATGAACCGTTAAGAAAAGTTGGAGATGTTGCTGATTATATAGATTTTGCTAATAAAAGAATTGTAAGATATATAGAAACAATAGAGTTTGATGGTAGTGAAGAATGGTTTGATTGGCCACCTCAACACACATCTAAAACGATAGGGGTATGGTACAGAAATTATGACGTATTGGGTATGTATCAACATCCAACTTTTCAAAATCATATAGGAATGAGTACCCATTTTGTAAATTCTACAACTGATTCATTTGTGATTAATGATACATTGCGATTATATGTTGATTCAGGATCAAGTCCTCCATATATATCTTTTAGGATACCATATTTAACGATTTCCGAATGGAAGAATTACTTAAAAGAACAAAAAAATAAAGGGACGCCAGTGACGGTGCATTATGCTTTGATAAATCCTATATATGAATCAATAAAGTTACCTAATATAGGAACAGGAGTAGGAACTAATAATTTTACAATAGAAAGTAATATACCTCCTAGTTCAGTAAAATTGTTTTATTATAAGAATAGATAGTTTTTATAAATTAATAAATATAAAAGGATTTTGTGAAAATACAAAATCCTTTATTCATTTCTTTTTATGTCTAATATTACTGGTAATATTATTGGCTTTCTACCTGTTGTTTCATATATAAATGGGAATAAATCAGTAGTTATTTGGCCTTTAATATCATTAAAGTTAGCATTGCTATCTTTTAGTTTATTTTGTATAGCATTGGCTGCAATTGTTTCTATTTTTCTTATTAGTTCTTCATTTTCGTTAATTAATATAAATCCTCGAGTAGTAATATTAGGTTTAATTAATAATTCTCTATTTTTCATATCAACATTAGCAATAACTACTAATATACCATCACTAGCCATTATTTTTCTATCACGTAATACAGCACCATTTATTTCTTCTAATCTATTTCCATCAATATAAACATCACTAGAAATAACTGGTTCACCTTTAGTAATTACATGGTTAATTAGATTTAGTACATCACCATTTTGTAATACAAAGGTATTTTCTTTAGGAATGCCACATTCAACCCCAATATTAGCATGATTTTTTAACATCCTATAATCGCCATGGAAAGGCATTAAATATTTAGGATTTATTAATCTTATCATCAATTTTAATTCTTCAATATTAGCGTGTCCTGAAGTATGTATATCATTTAAAGAAGTATTAGTATAAACTTTTACTCCTTGTAAATATAACTTATTAATAGTTCTATTAATAGATAATGCATTACCTGGTATAGGTGATGATGAGAAGACAACGACATCATCTGGTCTTAATTTAATTTGTTTATGTGTATTACTTGAAATTCTAGATAATGCTGCAAGAGGTTCACCTTGGGAACCAGTACATAAAATAGCAACTTCATTTGGTTTTAAAGCATTTGCTTCTTCTGGTGTAACTAAAATTTCTTTATGATTGATATATCCTCCTTTGATAGATATTTCAATATTATTTTCCATACTACGTCCAAATACACATAATTTTCGATTATAGTTATAACATGTTTCAATAATATGTTTTAGTCGGTATATATTAGAAGCAAAAGTAGCAATAATAATACGGTTATTTTCGTGCTTATCAAATATTTCATTTAAAGCATTATCTACTTTGGTTTCACTAATAGAAATTCCCTCATTTAAAGCATTTGTTGAGTCACTTATTAATAAGTCAACTCCTTTTTTCCCTATTTCTGCCATCTTATGTAAATCAGCCATAGGTCCAATAGGGGTAAAATCAAATTTAAAGTCCCCAGTTGTTACAATTCTTCCATTAGGTGTAGATATGACTATACCATGAGAATCAGGAATAGAGTGAGTAGTTCTAAAAAATTCTACTTCTATATTTTTAAATTTAATAATATCTTTGTCTGTGTAAACAAATAAGTTATCATAACGTATATTTTTATCTTCTAATTTTAACGCTATAAGTTCTTTAGCTTGGTTAGGTGCATATATACTAGGAATATTTATAGATTGCAATAAAAAGGGAATACCTCCAATATGATCCTCGTGCCCATGAGTAATAATTAAAGCTTTTATTTTATCTTGGTTTTGTTTTAAAAAAGTATAATCAGGAAGAATATAATCTATACCTAACATACTTGCATCTGGAAAAGAAATACCCGAATCAATAATAACAATCTCATCACCATGCATTACACAATACATGTTTTTTCCTATTTCACCTAGACCACCTAAAATAATAATTTTAGTTTCAATTTGGTCTTTATTCATTTTTTCTCCTTTCTTGTTTTAAAAAGAACTAACGTAAGAATTATACTATGAAATGGGTGTTTTGTCCATATCTTTAAACATAAAAGGTCTGATTGACACAAATTGTGTACAAAAAAAGATGACGCTAATCATCTTTTTCTTTTTCACTAGTTTCTTCTATGTTTTCTTCTTTTTCTTTAGTTTCTTTTCTTTTATTTTTTTTCTTTGGAGTATCATTTATTTTTACTTCTTCAACAATAGACATTTTTTGCACTAAATGTTTCCTTTTTTTATTACTATTTATGATAAGTGATATCAATAATATTAAGTAAGTTAATATTAATAAACTGCCTAAACCAATTACTACATATTGATATATTTTTTCTTTCTCATTATTTTCTTTGATAAGTTCTTTGGTAACTTCATCATTATATCTTTGAACCGTTCCTTCTTTACTATCATATGAGTATAAATTTTCTTCTCCTGTAGTAACATTGACACCATAGAATAGGTAAAATCTTGAACTTGCTTTTAAATGATATGCGGTTACTTTTTTATCATTTATTGTAATATTAGCAGGTTTATAATTATCAGGTATTTTAGTTGGATTATCTTTTATATATATGATAGAAGAGGAAAAGGTAAACTCTTGATAAAGTGTATATGTATTTGCTTTTTCATCATATATATATAAATTGATATTACCTTCTTTGTCTTTAAGACCTACTAATACATAACCTATTTTAGTATTTTCATAAGCAGGAACTTCTAATTCATTTATTAAAATTGTTTTTTCTGTGTAAGTATCATTAGGTGCTGATATTTGATCTTTTTTTCTAATAACATTGTATTCTTCACCATTAACTTGAACCACAATTGGATCTAATTCTTTAACGGTAGCGTTAATAATGTAAGTTTTAACACTTCCGTTTTGAGCAGTAACTTTTATTTCAATTCTATTTTTTCCTTCACTGACATTATGCTCACCTAAACCATTTATACTAGCAGTTCCGTCTTCTTTACTACCATTTATTTTTATTTTAGTAACACCATTAGGAAGTTCTACATTATATTCTAAAGTGTTTTTATTAAAATTAGGGGACAAGGTATAACCTTCAACAGATAGGCTAGATAAGTTATTATTTTTACTATAACTTGCTTCTAGCTCACTTTGGGTAATAATTCTTATTGAAGCACTTTTTTCTTTAGTTCCACCCATTTCAGCACTAGCACTATCGTTGTAATCTGGTAAGCTATGAAGTTTAAAAGTACATGTTGCAGTACCACTACCTGTCGTTTTAAAATTAAAAGTAAAGCGTTTAGATGTAATAGGACTACTACTAGCACCTGCTAATTCATTTATTTTGTCTCCACTTTGCCATATTAAGTTACCCCCACATTGCATAGTGTAACTCCAAGCTGAGAAAGCACCATTATTACTACTAGTTAAATCAACAGTAAAAGTAACATTATTACCTGATACTACTGTGCCAGCACTTGCCCATATCGATATATTAGCAGTACCAACAGCATTTACTTTGGTAGTATTAATTATAAATAGGGAAGTAATAAATAATATAAGTATAAATATTTTCTTTTTCATAACTCGCTCCTTTATTGTGAAATAATAGTATCTTTCCACAAATGTTTTTGAATAGTTACAATATCATTTAATTTTATAACACCATCTTTATTAGCGTCTCCTGCTTTTTCTTTACTTCCTGTAAGAATAGTGTCCCCCCATAAATGTTTTTGTAAAGTTACTATATCGACTAAGGTAATATTTCCGTCACCATTCGCATCGCCATATAAAACTATTTCAAAAGTTTTAGTTTCTTGATTACTAGTAATAGTTAATTTATCACCAGTACCTAAAGCTCCTGTTTCTTTTATTTCATCTTTATTATTAGTAATCTTGATTGTGGCAAATTTATTAGTAGCTAATAGATTTTCCGTTAAAGTAGAGGAACCCATACCAAAAGTAATTCCACTAATATAAGTATCTGTTAAATTTAACTTTGCTTCTTCTAGCATTTGTTCAATTGTTGGTTGGTCAGTAGGAGCTTCTTCTTTTATAACGATTAAAGTATAAGTTTTAGTATCGCCGTTACCTGCTGTTACAACAATCGTAAATTTACTTTCATCATTTTCAATTTTAACTTGTTTAGATGATTTTTTTAATTCTTTATTGTTTCCATCAATAGATACATATGATGTTTTAGCTACTGTAGTACTATTAATAGTAATGTTATTAACATTATTAGGAACGTTAATAGTGTATTCAGTAACTTTTCCATTGAAATTGGAAACATTATAATTAGTACCATTAATGCTATAAGTAAGTGAAGTTAACCAATTATTAGGGTTTCCTAATTTAGGTAATTCTGTTTTTTCAGGCATATTATCATAAATAGGAATATAAAATACAAAAGATGAATTTAATAGTCCAATATTAGAATATAAATTATATAGCATATTAGCTTGTGATTTAGGATCCTCTAAATTAGTCATATATTGGTGCCATATTTCAGTATTAGGATTAGCAGTATTAAATTTTTGAAGATAGTTTGTAAATTGCCCATTCAATACATAATTACTTGCAACCCATTTAGTTCCACCACGAATAGCTCTTTCTTCTGTATTCCAAGGTAAATAATAATTTTCATTAGTAGTAGCTGCGTAGCATAAACCATTTAAATCAGCATTAGCTTTACTACTAGTAGCACCTATATTGAAAAAGTTATATAAAGGTCCATTATAAAGTTTACCAGCTGGATCATATACTGGGAATGTGCCCCCACTACAATTTACATTGATGTTTCCTTGTGTAGCTCTATTATTTAAAGCTCCCTCTTGTCTTATTTTAATCGCAATAGCAATAGGGGAATAATTAAATTCAGCTCCAGCTTTAAATATTAAATCACTATATTCGTCAGTACCTAAAATAGTTTTTATTTTTTCTTTATTTTGATATGTATCATTAAAATATAAAGTTTCAAACATGAATAAACTTGATTCATTTAAATAATTTCTAGGATCTAGAAAGTATGCAACTGTTTTTTCATTAGCTAAAAAGAAACTTCCATCATATCCTTCAAATAGATTAGTATTCCAATTATAATAGCTATCTGTATTTAAATAAGCTTCTTGTCCAGCTGACTCTCTTATCGCATCCATATAATAAGTACTATAACCAATTTGACTTTCTTCTTTAACAGTGCTTTGCCAATCACGATTGGTTTTTATTCCTTTAAATATCCAATTTGGATATTTCTTATGAATTTCTTTTAACTTGGTTTTATATGTTTCATCAAATCCTTCTTTAGTTAAATATGCATCAAATTCTTCATCGGTCATTTTATCTGTATCTTTTTCAAATTCCTCAGTAGATATTACTTCCGTCAAATCTTTACAAACATAACCATTTTTACTACTTACATATATCCAAGTTTTGCAAGTTACATTATCATTTTCAACTTCTGATTCAATAACATAGATATCTTCATCACGATACTTAAAAGTTTCATTGTAACTTAGAAAACCAACAATTTTAGATTCAGAACTAGTATTTTCTCTAACATTTAGTCCCTCACTAACTTTTATTTTTGCAGTATATATTTTAATCGTTTCAGCATTGACTGGTAAAATAATAAGAAAAGTAAATATAAAAAGTAAAAAATATGATAATATACGATGTTTTTTCATATAACCCTCCTTATACCTTTAAATTTGTATCAATATAATTATATAATAAATCACTATTACTTTATATAGAATGTAAAATTTTTATCAAAAAGTGTCGAATTTTGTACATAATTTTACACATATAATTGAAGAGGTTTATGACAAAAAAAGTTAAAATTAGAAAATTTAGTCTAAAAAAATTATTTATAAGCTTGGTTTATTGCTATAACTTATATTGATATGATATTATAAATATATAAGAAAGGGATAAAAAATATATGAAAGAAGTAAAATTAAAGTTAATATACATTTTTGTTTTATTGCAACCTTTGATTGATTTAATTACAGCTTTAATGACGCGATTTGATGTTACAACGATTTCCTTTGGAATTATCATACGAGGTATATTCTTTTTCTTAATGCTTGTCTATATATTCTTTATAAATAAGTCAAAATATAGAAAAAAATCAATTATATATTTGTTAATACTAGGATTATTCTATTTCATATATATAATAACTAAGCAAGAATTATTAACAAAATTATCTATGTTATATAATGAATTGGTTTATATATTTAAATATAGTTATTTTATCGTGTTATTTATTACTATTGTTAACTTTGCTGATGAATATAGATTAAAATGTCAAGATTTTGTAAAGTTTTTAATAATCAATTTATTGTTATATTCCATAATGATTATTATTCCTACACTTACTAATACAGGGTTTAATTCTTATAATAATCATGAAGGTTATGGTATAGTTGGATGGTTTTATTCAGCTAATGAAATATCGGCAATTTTCTCTATGCTTTATCCATTTTTATTATTAAATATTGATAAAAAATGTAACTTAAAGAATATTGGATTATTAATAATAACTATTATATCTATAATAATTTTAGGTACAAAAGCACCTTATTATAGTATGTTATTAATTACTATTTTTATGGTAATTTATTATCTATTCAATCTAAAGAAGAAAATTCCTCAATTCATCTTAGTGCTTGCCATTGTATTATTAGCTATTCTTGGTAAAAATTATACTCCCGTAAATGTTAATTTAGAAAATAGAAAAGAGTGTTTTAATGATTATATTAATGGCGAAATAAATAATGAGGACAATGATGGTTTAAAGTGTGAAGTTGCTGAAGGTCAACAAATAGTCATGTTGAGTGGTAGAGAAGCGTTACTAAATCATGTCTTTAAAATATATAAAAATAGTAGTGTGGTAGATAAATTCTTTGGAATAGGTTTTTCCAATAGAAAAGTTTTGAATGAACCTAGATGGAGTATTAAATTAGTAGAAATGGATTTATTTGATATTCTATTTAGATATGGAATTATTGGCTTTATTATTTATATAATACCAATTAGCTTAATTATTATAAAACTATTAAAATATGCGTTATATAAGAAATTTAAATTATCTTTAGTGGAAATTATTTATGGCTACTCTGTAGCTATTGGAATAGCTACCGGATTATTTATAGGTCATGTGTTTGGAACTCCTTCATCTAGTTTTTACTTGGCAATTGTATCATGGCTTGCAATAGACAAATTCACTATAGAAAGAGCCAAATTAAATAAAAATAAAATTACTTTTTTATCATTACATTTAGGAGTAGGTGGCATAGAAAACGCTACTATCAATACAGCAAATAGTTTATGTAATAGTAAAGATGTAGAAATAATATGTTTTTATCACTTACAAAAAGATCCAATATATAAAATAGATAAAAGAGTCAAGATTAGATATTTATACGAAGGAAAACCTAATAAAGAAGAATTATTAGAAGCTATAAAAAAACGTCATATTATTTCTATAATAAAAAATTCACTTTTAGCATGTTCTATTTTGTGGAAACGTCATCATTTGATGATAAAAGAAATAAAAAAGATAAAAGAAGGAATTGTTATATCCACTAGAGTAGAATTTTCGGTATTATTAAGTGAATATGGGCATAGAAATATATTGAAGGTTGCACAAGAACATCGTTATCACAATAATAATAAAAAGTATATCAAGAAAATGCAGAATAATTATGCTAACCTTGATTATGTAATGGCTCTAACAAAAACACTAGAGAAAGACTATAAAACATTCTTTAAAGGAACTAAACCTAAAGTAGTTTTAATGCCCAATATGTTAGAAGAAAGTTCAGAAGAAAAATCAAATTTACAAAATAAAAATATTATTTTTGTAGGTAGACTTAGTCCTGAAAAAAGAGTTAATGATTTAATTGATATAGCCTATGAGTTAAAAGATAATGATTGGAAATTTAATATAATAGGAGATGGCAAAGACAAAGATAGTCTTATTAAGCAAATACAAAGTTTAAATCTTAATAATATAACGTTATTAGGAAGTTATCCCCATGATAAAGTAATAAAAGAATTATGTAATAGCAGTATTTTTATAATGACCTCTATTACTGAAGGATTGCCTATGGTTTTACTTGAAGCTATGAATGTAGGGCTTCCTTGTATTGCTTATGAAACGCCAAGTGGAGTAGGAGATATTATTACTAATAATAAAGATGGTTATATTATAAAAAATAGAAATAAAGAAGGAATGGTAAATAAATTAAAATTATTAATGGATGATAAAAAACTTAGAATTAAAATGGGACATGAAGCATTATTGAAAGCTCAAATGTTTTCTAAAGAGGCAATTACAAAAAAATGGTTAGATTTTATTGATAATATTAGTTTATAATAATTATAGAAAGGTAGAAGTATTGTTATGAAAAAAGTATTATTCATATCTTCAACAGGTGGACATTTGTCAGAATTGATGCAACTAAAGTCAATGTTTGATAAATATGATTTTCATATTATCACTGAAAAGACAAAGTCTAATATGTATTTAAAAGATAAATACCCTAATAAAGTAAATTATTTGGTATATGGAACTAAATCTAATTTTTTAGTATATCCTTTTAAATTGATATATAATAGTTTTAAAAGTCTTTACTTTTACTTTAAAATCAAACCCAAAGTAATTATTACTACTGGTGCTCATACGGCTGGACCAATGTGCTGTATTGGAAAGATATTTGGTAGTAAAATCATTTATATAGAAAGTTTTGCCAATATAACAACTAAAACTGTTACTGGTAGAATTGTATACCATTTTGCTGATTTATTTATTGTTCAATGGGAAAGTATGCTTAAACTTTATCCAAAAGCAAAATATGGTGGATGGATATTTTAGGGGGTTATTATGATATTAGTAACGTTAGGAACACAAGATAAAGATTTTTCAAGGTTATTGAAGGCTGTTGAAAAACAAGTAATCAATGGTAATATAAAAGAGAAAGTTATAGCTCAAGTAGGTACTACTAAATATAAATCAAAATATATTGAGACTTTTGATTTAATACCTACCGATGAATTTAATCAATTAATTCAAGAATGTAGCCTGTTAATTACTCATGGTGGTGTTGGTTCTATTCTTGCCGGATTAAACGCTAATAAAACCGTTATTGCAGCTGCAAGACTTGTTAAATATAAAGAGCATGTTAATGATCATCAATTACAAATTATTGATGAGTTTGTGAAAGATGGTTATATTTTGGCTCTTAAGGATTTTGACCAATTAGATAAAGTTTTAAAAAAAGTCAAAACATTTAAACCTAAAAAATATAAAAGTAATAATAGTAATTTTGTCAGTTTAATAGAAGAGTTTATTGAAAAAAATGTTAAATAATAGTAATTGTTTGCTTCTATTTTAACGTAGAAAGAAGGAAGTATGAAAAAAAAGATTTCAATAGTTGTACCTAGTTATAATGAAAGTAAAAGTATACCATATTTTTATGAAGAAATATGTAATGCTTCTAAGCAAATAAAGGAATTAGATTTTGAATATATTTTTGTTGATGATGGTTCAAAAGATGATACTTTAAATGTTATAAAAGATTATGCTAGCAAAGATAAAAGAGTAAAATATATTTCTTTTTCGAGAAATTTTGGTAAAGAAGCTGCTATTTTAGCAGGGTTAGAATATTCAATAGGTGATTATGTGGCTGTTATGGATGCTGATTTACAAGATCCACCTAGTTTATTAGATGAAATGTATCATTTGATTAAAGATGAAGGCTATGATTGTGTGGCAACACGAAGAGTAACTAGAAAAGGAGAGCCAGTCATTCGAAGCTTTTTTGCTAGATTATTTTATAAAATAATCAATAAAATGTCAGATATAGAGATGGTCGATGGAGCTAGAGATTATCGTCTTATGACTAGGCAAGTAGTTAATGCTATTATATCTATTAAAGAATACAACCGTTATTCTAAAGGTATTTTTAGTTTTGTAGGATTCAAAACGAAATGGTTAGAATACGAAAATATCCAAAGAGTAGCAGGGGAAAGCAAATGGTCATTTTGGAAATTATTCATTTATGCTATAGAAGGTATAACCGCTTTTTCTACAGCCCCTCTTGTTTTTGCAGCAATTATTGGAATAGTTTTCTGCCTTATTTCTTTTATATTAATTTTATTTATCATAATTAGAACCATGATATTTGGTGATCCAGTATCAGGTTGGCCAAGTTTAGTGTGCATAATTTTCTTTTTAAGTGGAGTTCAATTGTTTTCTATTGGTGTAATTGGTCAATATTTATCAAAGACTTATTTAGAAACCAAACGAAGACCAATTTATATTATTAGAGAAACGGAAAAAGATAAATAGTTTTGTCAAGTATTGTCTAATTAATGTAGTTTGCTTGAAATAATAATTAAACGGGGTTATTCTTATAATAGGGAGTGTGATAAAGTGATATATCCATCTATTGACAAATTATTAAATATTGTTGATTCTAAATATCAATTAGTACATATTGCAGCACGTCGAAGTAAAGAAATGACTAAAACAGATTATTTTCAAATACCTATTAACAAATATGTTTCTACAAAAAATATAGGTAGAGCATTAGAAGAAGTTGCTGAAGGATTAATTACAGTAAAAAATGATGAACCTAAATAGGTTCTTTTTCTTTTTTAGAAAGTAAGAATGTTGTATAATGAAAGTGGAGGTAACATGAAAATAGAAAAATTTACAAGGCAATCAAATGGTCAATATAAATTAAATTTAGATAATAATACTAATATAATACTTCATGAAGATTTGATATTAAAATATGAATTATTAATACATAAAGAAATAGACGAACAAATGATAGATAAATTGCTAGATGAAAATACCTCTTATATAGCATATGATTTAGCTTTAAATTATTTAAAAGTTAAAATGCGTTGTCAAAAAGAAATAAGAGAGTATCTTAGAAAAAAGCAGGTAAATGAAACTTTAATAGATAATTCCATTAATTTATTAACAAAACAGGGATATTTAAACGATGAGATTTTTACTAAGGCTTTTATTCATGATAAGATTTATTTGAGCAATGATGGGCCTTATAAAATAAAAGAACAATTATTAAAATTGGAAATTGATGAAGATATTATAAATAGTAATTTAAATGAATTTGATAAAGTTTTAGAGATAGAGAGAATAAATAAAATAATTAATAAGCAAGTAAAAATAAATAAAAATAAAAGTGCCTTTGCGTTAAAGAAAAAGTTAACAGAATATCTTGTAACTTTAGGATATACTAAAGAACTAGTAATAAATGAAGTTAATAAGGTAAAATTTAATGATGAAGAATTGTTAAAAAAAGAGTATGATAAAATGTATCAAAAATTATCTAAAAAATATTCAGGTAAGGAATTAGAGTATAAAATAAAAAGTAAACTTTATCAAAAAGGATTTTATATGGAATAAAAGGTGAATAAAAAAATTCACTTTTTTTGTGAATTTTTTATCCTATATTAGCAATATAATTTTCATATTGTTTTTTCAATGTATCATCTTGAATTGCAATTTCTTTACTTTTTCTTAATTCTAGCAATGCTTTACTTTGATAATTACTATCATCATTTCTTTTTTCTTCTGCTAAAGTATCAATAATATCTTCTCTAGCATCTTCTAGACTGGCTTTTTCTTTTTGATCTACTTTTAAAATTATATGGTATCCGTATCTACTTTTTACTGGAGTTGTTGTATATTTACCTTTTTCTAGTGGTATTACGGCATCCATAAATTCATCAATCATATCACCACGATTGAACCAACCTAAATCTCCACCATTATCTTTAGTACCATCACTTGAATATTCTTTAGCTAAATCTTCAAATTTTTCACCATTATTTAGTTTAGTAATTACTTCTTTAGCTTTATTCAAAGCTTCTTCTAAAGCAGCATTTTTTTCTTCCTCTGTTGCAGTATTTTCATCATAATCAGCTTTAATCAAAATATGACTTGCTTTTATATCCCCAATAAAATCATTTTTATAATATTCTTCTATTTCTTTATCAGTTACTGACTCTCTTGAATAATCTTCAGCAAACAATTCTCTTTTATATTGTAATGATAAAAGTCTATTAACAGCATCCATATCTGATACTCCAAAATAAGCAACTGCAAAAGCGTTGAAATTAGCATAATAACTAGAATAATAACTATTTTTATAGCTGTATTCCAATTGTTCTAATTGCGATTTAATATAATCTTTTTCTTCGTCATTGCTTGGATAATCCTTTTCTAACAAGCTCATATCAATCATATCAATAAGTGTTGTTAATGCATAAATATCTTTCATATTTTTATATAGATCATCTACTGCTATATCGCCATCTTTAGAAGTAACAATGGCATCTTGACCATTTGATAATTTTGGAACCTTTCCACAACTAGTAACAAATATTAAAACTGCACATATACCAATTAATATTTTCTTCATGTATATCTCCTCCTTTAAAATGTACATATTTATAATAACAAATATACTTTTAAAATACAATTATTTTAAAAACTTTTTTAATAATAGTCCGAACACTTTTTATGTTTTTCCATAAAATACTGTGAGTAAACAAAAAAGGAGGATTAAATTATGGGAAATTGTGTGTCATCTTCAGCAATTGTTTTAGTGTTATTTATTTTACTAGTAATCATACTAGGTGCTTGGGTTTAAATTATAAGGAGGTGTAAGTTATGTCATGTCAACAAAATAATGAAGGCTCATGTGGAAACAATTATGGTTTTGTAATAATTTTAGTATTATATATTTTATTAGCAATTATAATTGGTAACTGGGCTTCATCTTCATATTAATGAAATTTGCAACAGTAATGTTGCTTTTTTCTTGCAAAATCCCTAGGGGG
>CANQDV010000038.1 GCA_947593955.1 uncultured Bacilli bacterium
AATTAACAATTAAATTCAACTTAAAATTTTTATTATACAATTTTTTTTATTAAAAGTTCAGACTTGTACTTTTAGCTAATTAATCTATAATAAACTTTGATATATTACTTGTATTTATTAGAGAGGAGAAATGTTTTGAAAAAGAAAAATACTTGTAATGTATATAATAAACATCTTAATTTATCTAAAAGAATTAAAATTGAAAAAGGAATTGAAAATAAATGGACTTTTACTAAAATTGCTAATGATATTAATAAATCACCTAGAACTATATCTTATGAAATATTAAAAAATAGAAATATTGAACATTGCACATCGTGGTATGGAAAAGAAAAAATTTGTGAAAAAACTTTAAAACCACCATATGTTTGTAATGTTTGTCCTTCCAGAAAAGGTTGTAGAAAAACTAGATATTATTACTATGCCGAAGATGCACAAGGTAAATATGAAAAATTAAAATCCGACTCTAGGAAAGGCATTGATATGAATTCTTCTGAATTTAAATATTTAAATGATGTTGTTTCTAAAGAAATAAAAAATGGGCATTCTTTTTCAATGATTATCAGAAATCATAAAGACGAATTTCCAGTTGGCAAAAGAACTTTATATAATTATGTTGAAAAAGGTTATTTAGATATAATTAATCTTGATTTACCTAGAAAAGTCAGATATAAAAAACGAAATAAAAAAATTAACAATGTTCCTAAAAAGGATACTAAAATTAGAATTAACCGTACGTATGAAGACTTTAAAGATTATATTAAATGTAACAATAATAATGATTTTAATAACAATATTGTTGAAATGGATACTGTTGAAGGTACAAAAGGCAATTCTGTTTTACTTACATTATTATGGAGAAATTCTAATTTTATGTTAGCCCAAAAATTAGAAAATAAAAATGCAGATAGTGTTGCTCAGTATTTTTGTTTCTTAAAAGGATTATTAGGATATGAAATTTTTCATGAATTATTTCCCATTATTTTAACTGATAATGGTACAGAATTTTCTAAACCTGATATTATTGAAAATAATGGGAAACATGTTTATCCAACTAAAGTATTTTATTGTGACCCTGGACATTCGGAACAGAAAGGTAAAATCGAAAATAATCATGAATATATTAGAAGATTTATTCCCAAAGGTACATCTTTTGATGATTTATCACAAGAAGACATAAATTTAATGTTAAACCATATTAACTCTGTCAAAAGAGATTCTTTAGATGGTGATAATCCTTATACATTAATGCACATATTCTTACCTAAAAAATTAATTAAGCTTTTTGATATAAAAGAAATAGCACAAAAAGACATTATTTTAAAAGATAAATTATTTAAAACAAAAAAATAGCTTATTAACAAACTATTTTAATGTGATATACAAGTAATATATCATAAACCATAAATTTGAAATTTAGTTGTGCACAAAAATTAAGTGTACACTTCTTTTCATGCATTGAAAATTTAAATTTTGATAATATTCTAGCACATTTATTAAAAAATTGGTAGCTTTTTTTATTATTTCTACCAATTTAATCTTACAAATTCCTTTTATTTCTATTTTCTGAAATTTATCTTTTCATTTGAGTTTTAAGAATATCCAATTTATATGCAAAAATTATTATATATAAAAATAACAGTTTATTTTTTTAAATATCTTATTCAAACTTTGATTATTTTTTAATATTTTTATTTTGATAATTTTTTAAATATTTGCTAATTTTTAAGTTGAAAAATTATAAAATAAATGTTACTAAGCAATATTATTTATTAGTTTTTTTCTTATAAATAAGTCTTATCTTATCTACTATTTTATAATATTTTAGATTAAGTTTAAATACTTTTTTTAAAAATCCCTCTCTCCATGTACTCAAATAAAAGTCTTTAAAAAATTTTGATGGATGAAAGCAATAAAAAGCTAAACTTTGTGAGGTAATTATTTTAGTATAGAATGTATCATAAAATGGCATAGGTCCAAACATTTTAACATCTTCTTTTGTCGGAATATTCATGATTTTATATAAATTTTCCAAATAGCATTTACATGAGGTGTTTAAAGAATAAAGGATTTTTAGATTATTATTTTTAACATATTCTAATGCAGACGTATGGACATTTTCTATTTTTTCTTGCAATTTTATTTCATTTCGAAATTCATATAATTCAAATATTGGTTCTATCTCATTATTTTTTATTTTATATTTTTTTACACTTCCGCATTGTTCCAAAAACAAAGTTTCAAATATTCCATAAGGTAAATGATTGCATATTTGTTTATCTTCTTTTTCTGAACTAAATAAAAATCCATGCATATTTTCTCTTTTACTGCAGCCCATATAGTAGCCTTTGATAGTAACATTTGGTGCTAGTTTTTGCAAATTTCGTTGGATAGAACCATGCCAACCAATATCAACAATAGCAATTTTTCCAGAAAATTTTTCTTGTTCTAAATATTTAATTATTTTGTCATATTCTTGCTTAGAATTTTTTATAACGTCGTTTTCTATTTGCTGATAAAATTTTTTTAATTTTAATGATTTTTTATAATTACTTTTACTAAATGTTTCGTCTTTGTCTAAATTTAGATTTTTTAATTGTTCTTCATATAAATTAATATCTAACCCTAGTCTATTTATGAAATCGGCATTTGTAAATTGATTTGACATAGCAATAATATTGTCAAGATGTTCAAAATCATTATTATTCCAAAGTAAAGGGACTGATGTGCTTCTTCTTGAAACGTACAGATATGAGCTTGTAATATTTGTATTATTAATAATATCAAAAGCTTTTTTTAAAATAAAACCATCTCTTGATAGAAAAAAGACTTTATTAATTCCTTCTTTTTCTAAATTTTTTATAAGCCAGTTTGAAAATCCTAATAAAAGTGGTCCAAAAGCAGTTGTTCCAACTTTTTCGAAATAATTATCAAACTTTTTATTAGCAAAATCAAAATTTATATTATCGTAAACGATTTTATCTATCAAATCCATGTTTAATTCTACTTTATTATTATTTTTTGCCCTTCTAATCAAGCAACTTTTAATTTTTTTACTTAGAGGTTTTAAAAAATCACCTTTTTTGGAATCACCAATATGAACCATGTCTTTACCTAAAATATCATTTTCTTTTAATACTATGTCAAATAATTCCCCTTGTGATTTGCTTTTTTGATATTCAACCGAAACATAAATTTTATCAAAATTATACCCTTCTTTATTTAAAATTTTTTCCAAAAATTGTTTGTCAAAATACATATCAGAAACAACAATTACTTTTTTGTTTTTTTCAACTGCGTAATCATATAATTTTTTTATATTTTTTCGACATATAATGGTTTCATATTCTATTTCTTTTTCTATTTTTTTAGCTTCGTTTCTGTCTTTTTCATTATCAAAATCTATGCAATTATATATTTCGTCATAATTAACCAACTTTTTTTGATATTTTGCTCTCGCTAATGTTTCAGCTTGCATTCTTTTTGTATAAAAGTCTTTAATAATTATATTTTGCTCTTCTAATAATTTTTCTACTACTTTAAATACATTTTGGGAAGTGCCAATTTTTCTAAATACAAGAGTATCAAACATATCGAAAGAAACAATTTTACTCTTTCTAATACAATGTTTAATATATTTTTCATATAGCATTTTACAACAACTCTTTTCTACAATTTTATTTATTCAATGCCAAATTTAACGCCTAACATTTTATAAATTGCATATAATTTCCATGATTTATGGTCTTTATTAGAAAAAATTCTATTTAAAATTATATCTTCTTTATTATTTAATTTTACTTTTGTTTGGTTTATTATTTTACAAGCTCTTAAAAAATATTCTTTTCTAAGAATAGCAGGTATAGACCTAGTTCTTAACCATAGAATTACACTTAATTCATAAGCAATAACGTAATATAAAGCATTGTCACTTTTCAAATTTAACTTACTAGACAAATGGCATAAATTTTCAACTAAATAATATTGGTCCAAACATTTTAAATTAGTAGTGTTTTGAATTTTGTTTGAAATATTATTTTTGTGTAAACAATAATAATATAATTTATCATTTATGTAAGAAAAGGTCTTAGCTTTTCTAAACAAAATCATTCTTATAATCATATCTTCATACCAATAATCTTTAGGAAATTCAATATCTTGCCATAAATTGGTTTTAAAAATACCACCCCAAGGAAACCCTTTAAATTTTAAAATATTTTTATCCAAATCACCCTTAATTACGCAATCATTTTGGTTGCTACCTGTTCTAATTACTTTCTCTTCTTTAATATCATAAACATAATAATTACATCTAACAATATCAGCATTTATTTTATATGCATTATCCAATAATTTTTCAACATATGTGGGGGATACATAATCATCAATGTCGATAAATGCAATATATTTTCCACCTGCATTTCTTATACCAACGTTTCTCGCTTCTGAAATGCCCATATTATCTTGTGTATAAACGCTTATGTTTTTATGTTTTTTTTCATAATTTCTTAAAATTTTTAAAGATTTGTCTACCGAGCCATCATTTATAAAAATTATATTATAATTGTACTTTGTTGCTTGATTAATTAAAGAATCAGCACATCTCGATATAAATTTTTCTCCATTAAAAACTGGAACAATTATAGTTAAATCATTGCCATTGAAAACAAATTTGTGATTTACTGGTTCTATTTTTTTATTTTTATATATATTATCAAGCGAATTCGAACTATTATCAAGATGCTTTAAAGGTGGGAAACTAATTACGTTTAACAACACATATATTATTTTTCTTACAAATTTTGCTAATAATTTTATCATATTATGTACATATTTTCCTTTCATCATTTCTTATTAATCTTGTTGCGATTAAAATAATAGGAATTGTAGCTGCTTCGTGTCTTATCCATGATCCAAAATCTGGTTCAAATATGCCACTAACGAACAGAAACCCTATAAATATATATAAGGCAAAATTTTCGATATAAGAATTATTTTTAACATTTTTAAAAGATTTAAATAAAAGCATTGTAAGAATTATTTGATATGCTGCATAAATTATATATGATAAACCAAAATGCATCAATTCCACTGGAAATAACATTCTAATTATAAGAATTATATAATCAATAGTGGCAATTATAGGATTTGTACTTCTAAATATTCCACCTAAATCTGTTTTTGCTCCAGTAACACTTGTATTTAGATTCATAAATTGATTATAATAATCTAAAAAGTACTTTTTAGAAAAGATTATTAATAACATATATATAATTCCAAAACTCAAAATAACTTTAATAATATCTTTAAATCCTATTTTATTACATTTTACTATAAATTTGTCAATTATGAAATATGAGCAAATTGAAAATAAAAAAATTAATATATAATAATTTCTATATGTTATACAGCTAAAAAAAATTACTATCAGCGATAAAACAAATTTAGATTTATTTTTTAATTTTTTAGACATTAATATATAAAAAATTAAAGTAAAATATAATATTTGAATTGGTTCTTTCGCTAGGCAAAAATTCCATATATTTAAAACTGCTACTGACATACATAGAAAAATAAATTCTAAAAGGCTTACTTTATTTTTTAATTTAGAAAATAATAGCAAAAGCAAAAAATTCCATAATATGGTTATAAAAATTTCATAATCAAATGTAGTGGCTAGCCCCAAAAATCTGAATAAACCAAAAAAGGATATTGTGTTATACCCAGCTGCTTCACCAGTAAAAGATATAGTAAATTTTCTAAAACCGCTATTAATAGAGTTTATATATCCATCTCCTACACTCGCATCAACTAAAGTTGATTTTAAAATAGTATGTCTTATTATTTTAGCAATAATTACAATTATGAAATACACCCAAAAAATGGTAATGGTATTTATTTGTTTTTTTAATTTTTTATTTTCTTCCATAAATTACCTCCACTTATTTAATATAAAAATCAACCAATTCCTTCGCTGTATCTTCTATAAAGTACCCTGCTTTTTTTAACTTATCTTTATTATCTTTTCTTGATAAATCAGATTTAACTATTATATTTGCCCAATCGTTAGGGCTGTCATTTAATGATATAAATTTTACATTATTTGCAATTTTTACTTCATTTGTTATAACATCTTTTGACATAAAACAAGGAAGGCCTGATGCTTGAGCTTCTACTCCAACAACTGGTAAACCTTCATGAAGAGATGGCATAATAAATATATCCATGGCTTGCATATAATCATTAACATTAGGTTTAAATCCTGCAAATATTACTTTTTTATTTAAATTTAATTTTTCCACTTTATTTTTTATTTCTTCTTCTAATTCTCCATTGCCTATTAACAATAGCTTACTATTAGGTTTTATTTTTTGCAATTCATAAAAAATATCTATTAAAAATAAATGATTTTTTTGATTTGTAAATCTTCCCACATTGCCTACTACAAAATCATCAGATTCTATATTTAATTCTTTTCTAATTCTATTTCTTATTTTTTCATCATATTTAAATTTTTCTATATCAATAGCATTATGAATTACTTTTACTTTACCTTCTTGAACTGACTTTTTGCCAAATAACCATTCGCCTGCAAGTTCGGAGCAAGCAAAATAATCTGTTGCATATTTTTTTAATGGCTTTTTAAATATATCACCTATTATTTGTTTAAATTTATTTTTAGTTTGAAAATTTATATTATGTGAATGGGCAATTCGTACTGGAATACCATACTTTTTAGCATATTTTAACACCATAAAATTTTTACTTGAAGAATGCATATGAACTACCCTGTAATCATGATGGTTCTTAAAAAAATTATTTATTTCTTTTTTATATTTAATAAAATCGGTAGGTTTTCTTAACCATACACCTTCTAATTTATAAACTTTGCACCCCAGTTCTTTTAGAGTATCTTCGCCATCATAATGATTACCATCGTCTAGCAGTAAAACATCAATACTAATTTTAGTAAAATCCATTTTTTTTAAATTTTCGATTATAAATGATTGAATACCACCGCGAAGCATTCTATCAACAAAGTATAAAACTTTTACTTTAGCCACGCTAATCCCTCTTTCTTATTCTTTTGCCTAGATTTATAAGTGGTTTATAAATACCCAATTTTAATAAAATTTTACGAATATTTCTTTCTGCCTTTATCTTTATTGTATCAGGAAAATACTTATTAAACAATTCCTCTTCTGATAAAATATTTAAATCTTCAAAAAAATCTTCTCTTTTACTATTCATTTTGACTGGTTGATACATAGCTAAAAATTTATTAGTAGCTAATTTAAAATCTATTTCTTCACATATATGTTTTTTAGATATTTCTTTTATTATTTTTTCTCCCTTTGTAGAATTAGTCATAATTCTAGTTGTGCCTTTATCGTCGTCTAATTTTTTATTAAATTTTTCAACTTCAAAGCAATCCCAAATTGTTATATCACTTTCTCTATTATCTTTTTTAAAAGGACATTTATAACAAATTGGTCTATCACATATATTAGAAAAGAATGCTCTTAAATAACTATCAGAATCAATACCACGGTGATATTCATTTTTTTTATCATTATTCTTAGTATAAATACTTAAATTGGAATATTTATAACCATAGTATTTATCTCTAAATAATATTTTATCTATATCTTGATACTTCTTCTTTTGCATAGTTAGATATTTTTTCCAAACTAAAGGCGAAGGTACTGCTCTACATACAACGTCTACTAAGATTAAATTATCATAATCTTTTTCTAAAAATCTTTTAAGTCCTTCAATTTGGCAAGATGTACCACTATAACAAATAAGTTTTCCTTTTTCCAAATTTTCTTTTACTTCTTTAAAGGTATTTAAAGGGTTGCTTTGAACATATTTACTGTTTCTAAATTTAGATAAATCTTTTTTATTTGTAACAGACGTATGAATAACATTAAAGTCCTTATCAAACGCTACACCATAAACAATTCCTTTATTTTCTATTATATAGTCTGATATTGCAGTGAAAGCTCCTCCAGACGTGCTCTCATGACGTATAGTATCATTATTATATTGAAAAATATATGTATGTTTTTGTTTTTCGGTTTCTTGAGCATTTAGTACAGGACATACTTTTTTACAAAGCCCACAATTAATACATTTATCTTCATTAATATGAGGATATAAAAAACCTTCATTATCTGACATCATTTCTATGGCATTTTTAGGGCATATATTTTTGCATGCGCTACATCCACAGCAATCACTTTTATCTTTAATATCAATGTGTTTCTCCATTTTTTCTTTCTCCTTTTAAGGACTTTAATAACCATTCTTGAGATTCTTTTCTAAATTTATTTAAATTATCATTTACTTTATTAAAATCTATTTTGTATTTTAAGACTTTTTCGATATTTTCAGATCCTGTTAAAATTCTTTCTTTATTAACATTAGCTATATTTAATAGAGAGTCTAATCTTGAATTAGTAGAACCTTTAACTTTAGAATTATATCTTCTAAAATTAAAGAAGATTTTATTATAAATAAGAGAAAAAACTGTTCCATGAAATGAATCTGTACAAACATATTCGGCATTTTTTATTAAGTTTAGCCATTCCTTAGGTCCTATATTATATGGAATGATATCAGCATATTTGTCAGCATATTTTACATATTCATCAGCATGATTTAATGAAACAATTTTATATCCTGTTTTTTCTCTTAATCTTTCGGCAAATTTATAATGTTCAATATTATTTCCTAAAAAATAACATAGAATATATTTTTCTTTTATTATTCTTTCTTTAATGGCAATTTCTTCCCATTCTTCTTTAGTAAGCAAGATAGTTGGGTCACAAACTAATTTAGCATCTCTATTTGCTATATCTTTTATTATTTTTAAACCACTTTCTTCTCTTACAGATAGATGGTTAATTTTATTTAAAAATGTATTATATTTATCATAATATTTTTTGGGAATATTAGATACCCCAAAACTTGTAGCATAAGATATTTTATTTATATTTTCAGGAACCCAATTTAAAGTATAATAATCCGCGACTACATTTACCGGTAACCATAATTGGTCACTTCCAACTATTACCGAAGAATAATTATTTTTAGCTAAATCATTTAATTCTTGATAGTTTTTAGTAGTAATAGACAAATTAAAATTCTTTCTAAATTCTTTATATTTATTATTTCTAATATTAATATTATTTCTTAACTTTTTACTTAATTTAATATCAAATTTCATTTTAACCATACCAAATTTAGATTTAATAAAATTAAAATTAAATATTTGCGTTAAATAATACTTTTTTTTACCATTAGAAAAATCTTTATTGCTTGATATATCAATAGTTTCATTAGAAATATTATTATTATCTAAAAATATTTTTAAAGCATAAGCTTGCAACATACTTCCATAGTTATTTTTAAAATAACAAGAAACAAGTCCAACTCTTTTCATCTTAATTCTCCTATTAATTTTAAATATTTATTTACTAATTTATCAGCTTCTTTATTAATATTAAAACCTTTTTCCGTTAAAATATTAGTTGTATCTTTTCTTTTAAAGTTTTTAACATTTTTATTAATAACATTAGCCCAAGATTCCGAAGTATCATTTAAACTCATAAAAATTGTAGAATCTAATACCTTTGTTTCTTTAGTCATTTCATCTGATAAAAAACATAATAAGCCTGATGCTTGAGCTTCTACTCCCACAACTGGTAAGCCTTCATAAAGTGAAGGAAGTAAAAATAAATCAAATGCTTGATATAATTTATTTGCATCTTCTCTTTGACCTAAAAACATAACATTATTTTCTAAATTTAAATTTTTTACTTTTTCTTCAATTTCTTCTTTTAAAGGTCCTTGTCCTGCGAGTAACAAAATAGAATTATTATTTAATTTATGATATTCATTAAATATATCAATTAAAAATGAATGATTTTTTTGTTTAACAAACCTTCCAATATGTCCTATTACAGTTGTATCTTTATCTATTTTTAATTCTTTTCTAACTTCTTCTCTTATCTTTTCATTATATTTATATTTATCTATATCAATCGCATTATTTAAAACATAAACATTTCCTTTATCAAATTCTTTATCACCAAATAACCAACGTCCAGCATATTCACTACATGCAAAATAATAATTAGCAAAAACTTTAGAAAATGGTCTTAAAACTTGTTTTAATAAGTTTTTCTTCCATTCTTTTTTATTAGTTGTAGAATGACTATGAGCAATTCTAATTGGAACTTTAACTTTTTTAGCTGCATAAAGTGGAAATACGGATAAAGTATTTATATGAGAATGAACTATTTTATAATTATTTTCTTTAAATATTCTTTTTAATTCTTTATGATATTTAATTACTTTTTGATATGGTGGAATAAGGATTACTCTCCCCCCCAATTTTTCTATTTCAGCATATGGTATATTTGTTGAATCACTATCACATAAAAAGTCAAATTGAATTTTACTTTTATCTATATGACGATAATAATTCATAATTACTGCTTCTACTCCACCACCTAACCATTTACCAACTATATGGGCTACTCTTAATGGTTGCGTGTTTTCTTTAGTATCAACTATTTTCATTATTCAGCACCTTTTTTTCCTATTACAGCAGAAAAGGTTTTAAAAAAAATTTTTATATCCAATTTTAGACTTTGATTATTAGAATAATAATTTTCTAATTGGCATCTTTTTTCAAAACTTACATCGCTTCTTCCTGATACTTGCCAATAACCGGTTATTCCAGGTTTGGTTTTAATAATATTTTGATAATATTTACCCATCTCTTCTTTTTCACGTGGCAAATATGGGCGATTACCAATCATTGCCATATTACCTATTAAAACATTAATAAATTGAGGCATTTCATCAATTGATAATCTTCTAATTATTCTACCCGCTTTGGTAATCCTAGGGTCGTTCGCCAGTTTTTTATTGGTTTGATATTCTTTTTTTAATTTAGGGTCTTTTAATACATCTTGTAATATTTCATCAGCATTCGGTACCATGGTTCTAAATTTATATAATTTAAATAATTTACCATTTTTACCTATTCTTTTTTGACTATAAAATATTGAATTAAAATCACCATTTAAAATATAGCATATTTTAATAATTAAGGTGATTGGAATTAAAAAAATTACTCCTAATAACCCACATATAACATCAAACAATCTTTTCATAAATAAATATAAATAATGTTTTTTTAAACAATTTATATCATTTTTTTCAAGTACAACACTTTCGTCCATTTTTACTTCATTCCCTTTTGCTTATATTTTTTTAAAATAAAAGCACAATGTAATCATTAATATTCTAATAATAATTTTTATAAAAGTCAAGCAAATATCGACAAATATCGACAGTTTATGGCTTCCAATTTATCCCATTAAAAAAATTATCCTAATATGGATAAAATCTTTGTTTTATAGTTTTATTGCTTTCTATTTACTTCGACTTCCCACTAATACTTGATATATTTTATGAAAATATTTGTCTAAAAACATACTTATAAATAAGCAAAAGCAAAATATTATGATTGGTAATCCAAAATATAATATTGTTTGCCATAATGCTGTTTGAGGTAAAAGTTTTACAAGTATTTTTTTAGCAAAATGAAGACTTTCTTCATGAAACAAATAAATTGGAAAACTATATTTTGCTATATTTAATAACACATTATGCATTTTTCCCTTTGGTATTTTCGCAGTAAGTTTATAAAAAACGATAAAACTACAGATAATTGTTACAAATTTTGGTAGATAATTTATCTCTGTATTTCTTGTTAAACAATCTAAAACTATTGCTATTAAATAAACTATGGTAATGTATGGCATTTTTATTTTTCCTATATCGCTAAATCTAAACGAGTATTTTACAAAATAATATCCCAAACAAAAGAATATTAAAGAATAAGCTTTTAAAAAGAAAAGATGCGTCTCTAAATTGAAAAGAATCATAATTGATAAAATTACAAACACAATTTTAGGAAATTTATCTATTATCTTTTTTATAACTACGGCTAAAAGGTTTAATACAATTAAATCTCTTACAAACCATAAAGGATAAAGATTTGGATTGCCATTGATAAAGCCGAGATATGCATCCGCATACTGAATAATTCCCCAGTTGGCTATAATTTTTGCTTCATTTGCAAAATATGGAGTCAAAAAAGAAATTTGCTGAGCACAATAATAAATAATTATCCATACAGTATTAAAAATAAGATATGGAATTAATAATGTTTTTATTTTCTTTTTAATATTATCTTTCCAAGTAAAATCTTTTCTGTATAACAATACCGCTGAAATGAAGAAAAATGCGGGAACTGCACACCGAGAAATAATCTGTGAAATTATATATTTAATCCAATCTAACCATATGGGAACTTGAAGGGCAAGCGCTCCACCAACATAATTAATTTCCGTGGTATAGGAATGAATAAATATTACCATAATCGTAAGCCATATTTTTAATATTTGTATATTATCTGACTCTTCATGGCTAATTGTAAAATGATTGCTCCGTTTTTTCACAAAGATACCTCCTAATTTGTTAATAAGATTGTACCCCCCCCCCGACTTTCTGTCAAGAAAAATTTTTATATTATTAATTTTTTTACATTTTAATTGTTCTGTAATTTTTTAAATTTTATCCTATAAAAAAATTATCCTAAATGGGTAACAATTTATTTTTTAAGTATTATTCCTTTTTAGATTGAACCAATTAAAAAATATATAAAAGATAATATTTAAATTTATAATTTTAAAAGAGAATTAAAAAAAACAAGATTTCTCTTGCCTTATATTCAGTTTTACGAAATTTTTGTAAGTAATATTTAATTAAAGATTTCTTAATTCTTTTAATGATAAACCGGTTAATTCAGATATGGTTTTTTAGGCATATTGGCTTTTAACATTTTTTGAGCTACCCTGATTATTCCTTTTCTTTCTGCTTTTTCTTCTGCGATTTCTTTTGCCCATTCCCCATAAAACTTTTTGGTTTGTTCATCATTAATATAGTCTTCACACCATTTATCGAACTCCATTAATAGTCCATCTCCTTTCGCTATTTCTTTTCGCTCTTTTGAACTTTTGGCTCCAATAAACTTTAGCCATCTTTGTTGTAAGTTATCTTTATCATATATTATTTATCTAGCTATGTCAAGGTAAAAATTTTTTAACAGAACAAAAGTAAAATTCAATAAATTAACATTTATTTTCATTTCACTTTGATAAGCTTCACAGCTTATCTTTCCTGCTTCATCGGATTTCACTCCTCCACAGGCCATATTTCCGACAGTCGCTGCCGTACTTTTTTTAATCATTTCATTTTTAATTTAAAATTTAAAGATGACTTTCCTATTATAGAACCAAAAAGAACAAGATTGCTCTTGCCTTATATTTAGTTTCTAATGATTTTTTGTAAGTAATGTTTAATTAAAGATTTTTTAATTCTTTTAATGATAAACCAGTTAATTCAGATATGGTTTTTTTAGGCATATTAGCTTTTAACATTTTTTGAGCTACATCATGAACTCCAATAGAAATTCCTTCTCTTTTTCCTTTTTCTTTGGCAATATAATTTGCCCATTCACCAAATATCTTTTTGGTTTGTTCATCATTCACATATTCTTCACACCATTTATCGAACTCTTGCATTAATTTATCTCCTCTCGCTATATTTTTCCTTTCTTCGGCACTTTTGGCTCCTATAAACTTTAGCCATCTTTGTTGTAAGTTATTTTTATCATATATTATTTATCTAGCTATGTCAAGGTAAAAATTTTTAGATAAATATTATATATGTTTTTAGATAAATATTATATATAACAAAAAAGAACAAGATTTCTCTTGCCTTATATTCAGTTTTTATTAATTTTTTGTAAGTAATATTTAATTAAAGATTTCTTAATTCTTTTAATGACAAACCGGTAAATTTAGATATATCATCTTTAGGCATATTGGCTTCTAACATTTTTGATGCTATCTCATGGGCTTTTTCAAGAGAACCTTTTCTCACGCCCTTATTCTCAGCAATGTAATTAGCCCATTCTCCAAATATCTTTTTGGTTTGTTCATCATTCACATATTCTTCACACCATTTATCGAACTCTTGCAT
>CANQDV010000039.1 GCA_947593955.1 uncultured Bacilli bacterium
AATTATCAAACTTCTATTTTTAAAAGTTGCATAAGAAAACCTCTAGAAAAATTCTAGGGGTTTGTCTACACTCTGAAGTTTTATATTATTCTATAAAACTAATTTTTTTTGCTTTACATTATTTTCTTTTTCATTATATTTTGTAATAAGTTTATTTCTGACATTTTCTTTACGAAGAGCTTCAAAGCCATTTCCTAACATGTATTTTTTACATGCTTCAAAAAATAATCCATTAGTTATTGGGTAATTTTCATTAACTAAAAAATTATAAATATCATTTATTTCTTCATTAGATAAAATTCTTTCCCCAATACCAAATTTACATTCCTTAATTCTTTCTTGAGACATCATAATACATCCACCATAATGTTTAAGATAAAACCCTTGTAACGTACCAGCTATGCCTTTTCTACCAGCTTTATATGCAACACCAATCAAACGATTAGGCTTATCATTAGTAAAAGCATAATAATCAATTAAACCAAAATCTTTATCCTTTTTTATTCCAAATTCAAGGTATGTAAATAATTCATCTAAACTCAAAGTAAACATCTCCTTCTTTATTGAACATGAAATGTATAATAGCATATCTATTTAAATTTGGCAATAAAAAAAGAGAATTTTACTTCTCCATTAAATATTTTGCAGTTCTTACCATCTGTGTTGAATAACCCATTTCGTTATCATACCATGCTACTACTTTTACTAATTGTGTTCCATCTACATCTAATGTACTAGTAGAAAGACCATCAACTAAAGCTCCACAATGTGAACCAATAATATCACTTGATACAACAGGATCATCGGTATATTTTAATGTTTCGTTAGTATGACTTTTTAATGCGTTATTAATTTCTTCTACAGTAGTCATCTTTTCAAACTCTAAAACTAAATCTATAACAGACCCAGTAGAAACAGGTACACGCATTGCTGTTCCATCTAATTTACCTTTTAAATTAGGTAATACACTTCCAATAGCGCTTGCTGCTCCAGTTGATGTTGGAATAATGTTGGCTGCAGCTGCTCTACCACGACGTGCTTTTATACCTTTTTTGTATGGAACATCTAATGTAGCTTGGTCATTTGTATAAGCGTGAATTGTCGTCATATATCCGCGCTTAATTCCAAATTCATCATCTAATACTTTAAGTACTGGAGCTAAACAATTAGTAGTACAAGACGCTGCTGAAATTATTTGTTCACTACCATCTAGTGTTTCATTATTAACATTGTATACAATTGTTTTTACATCACCTTTAGCTGGTGCTGAAATAATAACTTTTTTTGCTCCTGCATTTATATGTGCCATAGCTTTTTCCTTATCCGTAAATTTCCCAGTACATTCGAATACTACATCAATACCTAAATCTTTCCATGGTAAATTATTAGGATCAGTTTCTTGAAAAATGCTTATTTCTCTTTCTCCTACAATTATTTTATTATCAGTGTGAGTTATTTCATCAACTCGATAATTTCTGTGATTAGTATCATATTTTAATAAATATGCTAATTGTTCGGCATCAGTTAAATCATTAATTGCTACCACCTCAAAACTAGGATCTTCTTCCATTAACCTAAATACTAATCTTCCTATTCTTCCAAATCCATTAATTGCTACTTTTATCATTTTATTTTCTCCTTTTCTTTTTTTATTTAAAACAACTTCCACCAATAAACTCTCTCAATAAGGAATCCTGTGGTATATCCTCTGATGGTATTGGTAAAAATATTTTTAACATATTAATTAGTCTTTTAGCTTCATTATAATAAGGACTATTACTATCAACAGAATATAGCAATGGTTCAACATAAGTTTTTAATACACCAAGTTCATAGATAAGTGCCGAATTAAAAATACAATCCGCATCATCTTGGTAAGGGAAAATATTTTCTTCTTCTCCTTTTCTTACTTTAGGCCATGATTCTATAGTTGTCATAACACTGTGTCCTCTTGTTTTATTATCTCTTACAATTCTTCGTAATAATCTATTATCAGTTGTTGATATACGATTATGATTATCTAAATCTAATCCCGTAAGAGGCGACAAATAAATTTTATATTTTTGTTCTCTCGGAATTGTAGATAATATATTAGGATTCAATCCATGAATGCCTTCAATGATTAATATATCATTACTACTTAATTGCATTTTTTTTCTAAATTCTTTCTGCCCAATTAAAAAATTAAATATTGGCATTATTACTTCTTTGCCATCAAGTAAATCTTTCATTTGTTTATCAAAAAGACTTATGTCTATTGCATCTAATCTTTCAAAATTATAAGTACCGTCATCTTCTTTAGGAGATTCTGTCCTCTCTTTAAAATAATCATCCATTGAAATTGTTCGAGGATTCAATCCAAAACTTTTCAAGTACATACCTAATTTATTGCATAGTGTTGTCTTTCCTGACGACGATGGACCAGCAATTAAAACTATTTTGATGGTATCTTTTTTTTCATAAATGTTTTTAGCTACATTTAAAAGCCTATTACTTTGTAATGTTTCATCCATCCTAATAATATTCCCAATATTCCCACTACTAACTGCTTCATTTAAAGAATAAGCATTATCAATATGCATTAATTTTGCCCAATCATGGTATTCTTTAAACACATCAAACATTTTTTCATGATGAACATATTCTTTAATTGTTCCATTCAGATAAACATTAGGATATAGCAATACAAAGCCATTTTCATTTATGTATTTAATATCAAAATTATCTAATACTTTAGTTGATATCGGCATCTGACTAAAGAAGAAATTATACATCTTCCCTAATTTATATAATGTCACATAAGTATTAGTATTATACTTCATTAAACCAACTTTTGAATCATCACCAACACTTTCAAAATATTTAATCGCATCTAATCTATCTACATTTATTCTATCAATAGGCAAATCCATATCTATAAGTACATGCATATGCTTTTTCAAATGTTCAATTTTATTCTCATCTATTTTAATATCAGTTTCAATATACAATCCTTTATCAATAGAATACTTTACCCTTATTTTGCCACCAAACAAATCATTAAAAGCATAAATAGTTAAATAAACTAAGCCATTTAAGTAAATTCTATTACCCTCTCGATCATTAAAATCATAAAAAGTAATATCGCCACTATTAGTAATCTTAAGGCTCAATTCTTTATAATTATTATCTTGTTTAGCAACGATAATTGGAAAACTAAACTTATTTTGATACATCTTACTTAATTCAAAAAATGTAGTGTTTTTAGATACTTCACGTTCTTCACCCATCACTTTTATTTTGATGTTTTCAATCATATTAGCCATCCTCTTTCTATTCTATATTTATTTTACCATATATTTTATGCTAAGAATATAATTTTTTGATTTACTTTGTAAATGTATGTATATTTTTATTCTATTTTAACTATTATAAATATAGGTGATATAAATGGCTTTAATTCCAATGATAGTGGATAAAGAAGGGAATAATGAAAGAAGTTATGATATATTTTCGAGATTATTAAAAGATAGAATTGTTATACTAAGCGGTGAAATAGATGATGCTTTAGCAAATAGTGTTGTTGCTGAACTACTATATCTAGACTCGCTTAATCAGGACGAAATAAGTTTATATATTAATTCCCCTGGTGGTTCTATAACTGCAGGTATGGCTATTTATGATACTATGAACTTTATTAAAAGTGATGTTTCAACCATATGTATTGGTATGGCTGCTAGTATGGCTGCATTCTTATTATCTTGTGGAAAAAAAGGAAAAAGATATGCTTTACCTCATTCAGAAATAATGATTCACCAACCCTTAGGAGGAATCGAAGGTCAAGCAACTGAAATAAAAATTGCTGCTGAAAGAATTTTAAGATTAAAAAATAAATTAAATAAAATATTAGCTGACAATACAAAACAAGATTTAAAAAAGATTGAACAGGACACAGAAAGAGATCATTTCTTAGAAGCAGAAGAAGCATTAGAATATGGAATAATTGATAAAATAATATATAAAAAGGAAGATTAATTATTATTCTTCCTTTTTACTTTCTTCTATTTTTTTAGCCATTTCTCTTATTTTTCTGAAACGATGGTTTAATCCCGATTTAGTTATTTTATTAGAGGTTTCTAAAGACATAATCTCGCTTAATTCTAATAATGATGTTTCAGGATATTTTAAACGATATATACAAGCCTCTTTGGTTTTATCATCTAAAGAATCCAAACCTAATTCTTTAGAAATAAGGTCGATATCCTTAATTTGATTATTACAAGTAGCAATAACTTTATCTATATTAGCTTGTTCGCAATTGTTAAGACGATTAGTCATATTTTTTTGTTCTCTTATTATTTTTATATTTTCATAATACAAAACAGCATTATTAGCGTTTATAATTCTTAAGAAATCACCTATCTTTTCTGAATCTTTGATATATACCATATATTTATTATCACGCATAATGATTTTAGAATTTAATAAAAATTGATTTAATAGTCTTTGAACAAATACAGATTCATATTTTTGATCTATTAGTAATTCCAAATGATATCTTGATGTTTTAGGATCATTAATACTACCCTTAGATAAAAATACACCTTTTAAATATGCTTTGGCTTCATCACGTGAAGAAGCAATGTATTCTTTTGGCATATCAAGATATGTACCATCTTCATCTATTACAGATAAGTCTTCTAGTATAATATTTATTTTCTCTTTAATATTGATACTATAAATAGTATGACGTTTAAAGGCATTATTTTTTCTTGATTCAATTTCTACTGGTACGTTATATATGTATTTTATAAATAAATAAACTGTTTTAGCTACATTACTATTTTCCGTCAATATTTCTATGTGAGCATTATCATATTTAGCTGCATTTCTTACGATTGCTGATAAACATGCAATATTTTCCGATTTAGTCATTGTTTCTTTAGATATTTCATCTTTAATATTAGCAGTAAAAGACATTATTAATTCCTCATCATGTATGAGAATATTATGGCACCTAGCTTTAGACTATCGTGTTTTATGGTACCATCTTCTAAAGTTAAAAGATTATCTTCAATTAATTCAATTCCCATTTTTTCAATATTTTCTTTATCAATGACTACTCGCGTTTTTTTCTCTTCATCCTGATACTTTTCTAACATTTCTTTATCAATCACTGTATTAGCAGCTACAACAACATCAACACTTTTTTTGCCTAAGCAATCAACTAAAACTTGAAGATGATCACTTACTGTGAAATTATCAGTCTCTCCTGGTTCTGTCACAGCATTACATAAATACATAACTTTTGATTTAGACTTATTAATAGCGTTTTTTACTTCATCACAAATTAAATTAGGAAGTAAGCTAGTATATAAACTTCCCATACTAAGCAAAATCAAATCTGCATCTTCAATCGCTTGAATTACTTCTGGCAAAACTTTCGGTTGCTCCTTATAAAAAATTCGCTTATACCTTTTTTTGGCATTAGTAATATTGTGTTCACCTTCAACTACTGTACCATCCAAAGTTTCACCCATTAAAATTAAAGAATCTTCTGATAATGGTAAAACAGTATGTTTGACATCTAAAAGTTTCGTTAAAGCTCCAATGCTTGCCTTTAAACTGCCTGTCATATTTAACATACCAACTAAAATTAAATTACCAAGAGCATGGCCATCTAAATCACTAGATGTATCAAATCTATACTCCATAAGTTTTTTTATGTTTTCATCTATCTCTGATAAATTATATATTACTTTTCTAATATCACCAACTGCGGGAATATTAAATTCTGATCTTAATTTGCCAGTAGATTTTCCATCATCAGCTACAGTAACAATAGCTGTTATATCAACTGGAAAATGCTTTAGTCCTTTGACTAGAAAGGATAATCCTGTCCCACCACCTAAAACAGCAATTTTTTTATTCATAAACATCTCCCCTAACTATTTTATAAATTTACTATAACGTAAAGCAATAAAATAATAACTATAAATGAAACAAGCATAACAGGGTAAAATATTATTTTTACAAATGCTGAATCTTCATCATAACTATAAAGTTTCCCTTGCACAGTTGCTTTTACCATTTGTCTAGAATTACCTTTTGAATTACCACTTAACTTATTAATATATGTATTATAATACATTGATGTATCATCATTGACAATTACATCTTCAAAATATTCGCTATTAGGAATTAACCATTTAATACTATCAAAATTCTTTTTAATATAATTAGTATCTAAACATGAATAATCACAAAAACCATTTTCAATTGATATATAAGCTCCCATAAACAATTTTGCAAAATCGACAATATTATCATGTCTTTCCTTAGAAATATCCCGACCTTTATTTATTGATGCAAAAACAAATGAATTATTTGACCTAAAAATAATGGCATCAGAATTTAACTCATTAACATAGTAACCTTGACCATGCAAATATTGCATTTGTAAATCTAAATTATAAAAAATATTTTCGATTATTTCTGGATCTTTATTATATGTGAGATATTGTCTCAAAGTCTCATTTGAATTTGTAATATTATCCATATTATCACCGATTTTATTATAACACATTAGAAACATTGTTCAATCTTATTTTTCATTCTTCTAAGTCTATTCTTTATTCCGCTAATACTATTGTCTACCGTTTTATAAGGAACATCTAAAAGAACAGATATTTCTTTATTAGTAAAATGATTCAACTTTAATTCATATACAAGTGACTGAAAAAAAGATAATTCATATTTTAAATCTAAAATAGCTCTATTTTTACAATTTTCAAAATATTCATCAATAGAATTGGAATTACTAGGAATTATATCGTTTAACGTTCCATCTTCTCCAATTGTAGAATCCAAAGATATACTTTGAGACAATACATGATGTTTATTACGACTATTATATTTTATATAAGTATACATTTCTCTTTTTATAAACGTTGAAGCAAAAGTATAAAATAATGTATCCGACTTTTCATCAAAAAATTTAATAGCAAGTTCTAATCCATATAATCCAGCTTGATAAAGGTCATCATAACTAATTCCAATATAAGGGAGCTTTTTATAACATTTATTAGCCTCTATTTGCACTATATTATGATATTTATTATGCATACTATTGTATGCATCTTCATTACTTTCGGCAATTAAATATAAAAGTTCATAGTCATTAGTTTCTTTGTACATATATCCCCCTACTATTTAGATCGAATCACCTCATAAATCATAATAGCAGCTGCAACTGATGCATTAAGACTATTAATTTTACCATGCATAGGAATTCTTGCTATAAAGTCACAGGATTCTTTAACCGTTTTAGTCATGCCAAAACCTTCACTTCCTATAACTAAACCAATTTTCCCACTATAATCTATTTCTCGATAATCTATGCTGTCTAATAAATCTGTTCCCACAATCCAAAAACCATTATCTTTTAATTTCTTTATAGCTTGATTTAGGTTTACCACTTGAGCAATTTTGACATTTTCGGTAGCACCTGCACTAGTTTTTATAACAGTTGAATTAACCTCTACACTCCTGTCTTTAGGAAGAATAATACCATCTACTCCTGCTGCTTCGCATGTTCTTATTATTGCCCCTAAATTATGCGGATCCTCCAAATGATCTAATATTACTATTAAAGAAGATTCTTCATTTAATAAGTCTAATAAATCTGTATACTTAAAATCTTCTATGTACATAATTATACCTTGATGAGAATATTTATCAAATTTGGAAAAATCTTTTTTGGTCCATTTTTCTACTTTGAAATTTCGATTTTCAATTAAAGAAATAATATCTTTATCATCAAAATTATCTTGTAAAATTATTTTTTCAATCTTTTTTCCACTTTTTAAAATTTCTTTTGCTACATTTTTACCATATACTATCATAATTTTCTCCATTCCAACGATAATGCCCTGTAATAGTATCTTTTTTCATCCATTTAACTAGAGCATCTTCTTCTCTATGCAATTGACCAGCATTATGTATCAAATAAGGAATACCTTTTTTATTACGTTTATCAGATATTATCCCTATATGAGTATATTTTTCACCAAAAATTACTATATCACCAGGTTGCCACTGTTCTATTTGATTTAAATCTAAAGTAAGAGAAGAAGCATACTTATCAAAAAAAACTTTAAGATTTCTTACTCTTCTAAAATCAATATTAGTATCTCTTCTTTCACCTTGAGAAAAATAATCTGAAGGATTATTAAGTGTATCTTCATCAATCATATCCTTTAACATATATCCAGCATTCTTAAAAGCTCTCCATATTACATCAGCACATACTCCTACATCATCACTAGGATATCCTCCAGCTACATAACTGCTATCATACCTAGGGTGATTTTGGGCATCTTTTCTTGCGCCTAACATAATATCCATATAGTCATCAATACCGTCATTATCATAATCAATTGGAGAAGTTATAACCTCTATCCCAAAATCATTAGCATAGTAAACCTTATTATTACTAAAATGATTGATAAACAAGTACAAGCCAACAAGCAAAAAAACAATTAAAAAATATTTAATGTACTTCTTCATAAAAAATATACTCCATTATTTCTTTAATTCTATCATTATTATTTTTTAAAGACAAATAGCCAATTAAAGCCTCAATAGCAGTTGCATATTTATAAGTGACAATATCACAATTTTTAGGATGAGAATGTCCTTTGTTATTTCTTGCCCTTTTTATAATCGATATTTCTTCTTCTGTAAAGAAATCATTGTCAAGCATTAAAGATAAATACTTAGCTTGATTAACTGCACTTACATATTTAATGGCTTCTTTTTGCAAATCATTAACATTAGCAATACCTTTATTTATTAAATATCTCCTCACATAATTCTCATATATTGTATCTCCTAAATATGCCAAAACTAATACATTTACTTCTAAAGCATTCACTACAACCACCTATGCGTTATATTACAACAAATAACCAAAAAAGAAAAGACCCATTATAGAGTCTAATCATCTCGGCTTCTAGCAATAAGAATAAGTCTAAATATTTCGATTAATGCTGTCAATACGCTTGCCACGTATGTAAGAGCAGCTGCAGTAAGCATTCTTTTGCTACCGGTTTGTTCTCCTGCTACTAGAAATTGATTTTTCTTTATTTCCTCAATCGCTCTTCGTGATGCATCAAATTCAACTGGTAAAGTTATAAGTTGGAACAATAGAATAATTATTTCTAAAGCAATACCTAACCATATTAAATCTACAAAGCCAAATACAATTCCTATTAAAATTGCAAAATAACCTGCTGTAGAAGAAAAATTAACTATTGGAAACATTGCACTTCTAAAGCGCATAAATCCATATCCTTCTTTATCTTGTATAGCATGACCACATTCATGAGCAGCTACTGAAACTGATGCTATAGAAGTACCTTGGTATATATCTTTAGATAACCGTATTACTTTTCTTGTGGGATCATAATGATCAGATAAAAACCCATTAGTTTCAGTAACATATATATCCCCTAAACCGTGTCTGTTTAATATTTCTCTTGCAGCTTCAGCGCCAGTTATACCTTTACTATTTTGAACTTTTTTATATTTTGAATATGAAACGCTTACAAATAATTGGGCAACCAAAGTTATAATAATACTTAAAAAGATTAAAAAATAAATTAAACTATAATAATCCATATATCCTCCCTATATTAATTCATAAGTTGTTCCTTCTCTAGAATCAATTAACTTAACTCCCTTTTCCAATAATTCATCCCTTATTTGATCTGCCAAAGCATAGTCCTTATTATTTTTGGCAATATTTCTTTCTTCTATTCTTCTTTTAATCATTTCATCTAATTCTGAGCTAACTTCTTCCTCATCTTCAATTAAACCTAATGATAGCACCTTGTCAAAATCATCTATTAAATATAGCTTTGTAAAATCTGATAATTCATCATCCTTTAAAACATCATATACTAGTGTTATCATAGAAGACGTATTTAAATCATTCTCTATAGCTTTTTTAAAATTATCTTGGTAAAAGTCTAATTTTTTTTCGCTTAAATTAGGTGTCCTATCTAGTTGTTTAATTCTACTTTTTAACTTTTTATAGGCATTTTGAGCACTATCTAAAGCTTCAAACGAAAAAGTTAATTGATTACGATAATGACTATTTAAACAAAAATATCTATAACTTAATGGATCATATCCTTTGGACTCAAGTAATGAAATTGTTAAAAATTCCCCTTTTGATTTACTCATTTTGCCAGATTGATCATTTAAGTGTTCGCCATGTACCCAATAATTGCACCATTTATGTCCAAAATAAGCTTCACTTTGAGCTATTTCATTAGTATGATGCGGAAAAATATTATCTACACCTCCACAATGAATATCTAAATATTCGCCCAAGTATTTACCGCTTATTCCAGAGCATTCTATATGCCATCCTGGATAACCTACACCCCATGGTGAATCCCATTTCATATCTTGATTTTCAAATTTACTAGTAGTAAACCACAAAACAAAGTCTCCAGGATTTTTCTTTAGTTTATCTTCTTCAACAGTATCTCTAACACCAACATATAGTTCATCAGGATTTTTACCAGATAATTTATAATAATCATTGGCTTTACTTATATCAAAATAAATATTTCCACCTGATTTATAAGCATACCCATCATCAAGCATCTTCGTAATCATTTTTATATATGTATCTATATTTTCACTAGCCTTTTCGACTATCGCTGGTTTTCTAATATTTAATTTGCTACAATCAAGGAAAAAAGCATTAGTGTAAAATTCAGCAATTTCATAAACTGTTTTATGATCACGTTTACTTGCTAATTCCATTTTATCATCGCCAGTATCACCATCACTAGTTAAATGCCCAACATCTGTAATATTCATAACTCTTATTACATCATAGCCTAAATATTCTAAACCTTTTTCTAAAATGTCTTCGAATATATATGTTCTTAAATTACCAATATGAGCATAATGATAAACTGTAGGTCCACAAGTATACATTCTTACTATTCCTTCTTCATTTGGAGTAAATGTTTCTACTGTTTTGGAAAGAGTATTATATATTTTCATTTTCCCACCTCAATTAAATTATACTATAAATATATGAAATATTTGTGTTTTATTAAGTATATTATAACAAAAAAATAAAAATATTATTATAAATACTTATTAAGTTTTAGCTAATATTTTTATTTTCTTTTTCACATTTATATTATAAATGGTATTTAATAATTATTTAGTTGTTCTTTCTATATAATATTCTGTGGCGTTCTCTTTGTGCTTAATTACACATGGATTCCCAAATACCACGGAATGTGAAGGGACATCACAATTAACATAAGAATTTGGAGCAATAAGAACATCGTTACCAATAGTTATATTACCAACAACGGTTGAATTTATTCCAAACCAAACTTTATTACCTATTTTAGGAGAACCTTTCCTTGCTCCTCTGTTCTCTTGTCCAATCGTAACCCCTTTGTGAATATTACAATTTTTGCCAATTATAGCCTCACGATTTATAGTAATATTATATGGATGTCCTATATACAAACCTTTACCAATGTTTGTATTATAAGGAATTTCTAATCCGTGTTTCCTTCCTACAAACATATAAATATATATGTATATTTTTTTAATATATTTGTTTTTTATTGAATTTGATTTTCTAAAAAGATAAAGAAACAACCTAAGATAAAGTCTAGCTATGTTATGCAAATTATCCTCATATCTTGATTTGTCAGCATAATATTTTTCTTTAAATTCATTTTTATTCATAACTTTTACCATATTCACTTTCCACTAAGATTATACCATAAATAATAGTTTTATCCAATAGTTTCGCTTTACTTCTTAATTGCTTCCTCCTATATCTTAAAAATAGGATATAATTCTATATATATTATTAAAATTTTTTTGTCATCTGACATTTTTACATCTGTTTACTAAAATAATAACCTTCTATATATTTCAGTTTTATTTGCAAAAATTCATTAAATCACTAATAGTCTTTTCACTGTTTTTTTCAATAACCCAATATTCGCTATCTTTGTCAAAGTTGCATCTATAAACATCATAAAAAAGAGTGTCATAATAAATAACATTACCAGTAGTTGTTGTTATAATCCTAAACATTGGGGCTTCTTGATTCCACTTAACATTTAGATAATCAGTAAATAATAATATTCCCATTGAAAAAGTAAAAATTAATATTATAAGTAATAACCTTTTATACCATTTAATTGGTTTTAAAATTATGGCAATACCTATTATAAATACTATTATACCAAACACCGAATAAATAGAACCCCAACTACTTTCACTAGGAAAAATCATTATAGCCGAGATGGAAATAAATAATCCAAAGACAATTAAAAATAAAGAAATAAATTTATTATATTTTGTTATCTTTTTAGTAGAATAATTAATAGTATTTACAATATTTTCTTCAAATTTTTCTTGATATTCCTTTTCTTTAACCTTTTCTCCACTCATCAAATCATTTAATGTAATATCTAATTCCTTACACAATGGTTTAAACAATGATAAATCAGGCATATTCCTACCATTTTCCCAATTTCCAATAGTACGATCTGATACACCTAATTTTTCCGCTAATTCCTGTTGAGTAATATTTTTATTTTTTCGGCATTCAGCAATAAATCTACCAATTTTTTCTTGATTCATAAAACTTCCTCCTTTCACACTTAAATTTTATAATATAAAAAATGATTTTTATAGGAAACGTCTCAAGGGGTAATCAATTTAATACAATGGTTTAATAGAAGAGTGCTTATATAATAAATATATATTTTTTGGATAATCTACTGTTTCAACGTTTATATAATTTGCTTTTCTTAATCTTTTGATAGAATCTGTTATTGTCTTTTTCATTAAATGAACTTGTTCGTTCCTTGTAATATTATTCCTAAATGAAAAAATAACAATAACATGATTAACAGAATGGCTTTTTTTAGAGTTTAATGATATACAATTTAGCGTTTAAATCATGTGGCAAATATCTAATGTTTTTTGATATATTAATCACGTAATTCAAGTTTTTTCATATTATTGCTTCGTCAATTCATTATTTATTTGTAAAAAGGTCTTGATATAATAAATTAGAGAAAAAATTCCCTTTATTAAACTTTAGTAAAAGGCACAACAACAAAAATGCCAACATAAAAGTTGGCTTTTTGCTTATTTAGTTTTTTACAATGAAAATTTTGCTATTTATAAGGTTGGATGGTCGAGTTGCAAACAGATTTCAAAAAATTAGCTATTTTACACATTTTTTTACTTTTAAAATCTTCACAAGCCCTTATTTTATGGGCTATTTACCACAACAGTTCTTATATTTCTTACCACTGCCACATGTTGAGCATACTCCAGTATTTATAGTATTTATGGCATTTATTACATTATTGTTATTTCTAATAATTTTCAGACTAGGAACATTAGTATTTATAGTATTTGTGTTATTATTGTTACTATAAATTTTTTTCATTTGCAAACTTTGTTTGCATCCGTTTACTATCACAATGTACTATTTTGTTAATTGTTTAGAAATATCTCTTTTCCCAACATATACTTATTATAACTTATTAAAAAATCCTGTTACAATAATTCTAAATATTTCTTTAACATTTCTATCTCTAATCCATTTATTAATTTGATAAAATCAGTATAATCTTGCGTTGTATGTGCTTTATCTAAAGCTTCATAATATTGTAATCTATTTTCTTTTTTTATAATTACAGGATTAAAGCCGTGTTTCATCAA
>CANQDV010000040.1 GCA_947593955.1 uncultured Bacilli bacterium
TTATATAAAAAAAGAAAAGCAAATTTATTATAAATTCAACTTTCTTTCCTTTTTCCCACAAAACTCTTTACACTAACATAGGATTAATTTTATCTTTTTTTATTCCATTTATTATTAAATTTAGCAATTTGATCTTGTGGTTGTTTAACTAATTGTTTTCCTCTTAACGGATAGTGCACTTTAGAAATAGGTATTAATTCTTCCGTATTATTAGACAGGAATAAATTAACTAATTCCACTTCATTATTATTATTTTTAATAGTAACTTCATAAATACTAGTAAATTCCCTCGAAGGAGATACATAGCAAGCTGGAACATTTACTACGACACTATTGGTATCATTCGTATATACTTCATTAGAATGAGTATGTCCTCTTAAGATTAAATCAAAATCTTGATTAAAATATATATCTTTTATTTCATTATCATATTTACTATTTTTTTCAATAGAAAAAGGATGATGCAATAAAATATTGATGTTTCCTATTTTTAATTTGCTATATTCATATCCTAAAAAATGCATATCTAATCTTCTTTTGGTTATTACTTTTGATATATCGATACCATTATTTAATCCTCTAGCATCATGATTACCTAATATATATAAAGTATTAACTTTATCAAATTTAGGATAATTTCTTGTCACATAATCTATTTGATCATGAACATCTAATCGTTTAAGACGTTCATTAACTCTCGTTTCTAATTCTGGTCCTTCAGTTAAATCACCTAAATGAAAAACATATCTAATATCTTTACTTTCAGCATATTGATAACTCTTTTTGATTAATTTAGGACATTCATAAATATTTCCATAATGCGTATCTGAAAGCACTAAAAATGTAAAAGAGGAATTAATAGGAAATTCTATATTATTTTGCAATGATGACAATGTCTTATTAGATAATTGAAATTTTACCCCATATTCATAAAAAAGACGACTAATTAAGTATCCTTTACTTTCAAGTTCATTAAATTTAACCGCAATATCAGAAGAACACATTTGGGTCCTTTCTTTTATTTTTTTGATAGTCTCACCCTTTACCAATAATGATATTAACTCTTTGTCTATATTTGTCATAATTTTCCCCCCACTTATATTTTAGTATACATTAATTCTTTATATGTGCCTAGTACTTTACTAAAAAATATTGCAGAAAAATAATAAGATTTATATAATGTTAATAAGGAGTTTAACATATGAAATTAAAAAATATAAAAATCGTCTTTATCGATATTGACGGCACTTTAATTAACAGTAATAAAGAAGTAACAGAAAAGACAAAAACAGCTATCAAAAACACATTAGATAAAAATATTATGGTTGTTATTTGTTCGGGAAGATGTTTACCATCAGCTTTAAGAATAAGAGAAAAAGCTAATGCTTCTAAATATATTATTACGAATAATGGTTCTGAAATATATGATTGTAACGATGATAAATATATTTATAAAAACGTATTAAAAGATGATGACATTGCTTTTATTTGGAATTATTGTCTTTCTAATAATTTAGGATGTATTCTAAATAGTAGACATCATCAATACTGTAACATTAATATCTTATTAAACCAGCCTTTCCAAGTTCCTATCCAATCTTTAGAAGAATTAGATAATATAGATATATCACAGATAATAATAATTAGTCATAATCTAGAAAAAATACAACAGTTGGAACTTTTAATTAATGACAAGTTAGAAATAACAAACAAATCTAAAAGTTATGACTTAAAAATACCTGATGCTAGTTATTATTCATTTGATATAACTAATAAAAATATTAATAAAGGTAGCGGTATAAAACAATTATTAAATTATTTAAATATTAATAAAGAAAATTGTGTCGGTTTTGGAAATGGAATAAATGATATTCTTTTATTTAGAGAAGTCGGTTACAAAGTAGCAGTGGCAAATGCTCATGAAAAATTAAAAAAGGAAGCTGATTTTATAACCCAATCTAATAATGATGATGGCGTTGCCTATTTTTTAAATAATAATATTGAATAAAAAAGCCAGTAGTGGCTTTTTATTATTGTAAATAGTCACTAACTGGTTTAAAAGTTTTTCTATGTTCTTTGATTATTCCATATTTAGCAATGGCTTCTATATGTTTTTTAGTAGGATATCCTTTATTATGTTTAAAATCATACATAGGATATTTTTTATCTAATTCATCTAACATCCTATCTCTAGTTACTTTAGCAATAACACTAGCTGCTGAAATAGTTATACTTTTTAAATCACCTTTAATAATAGACGTTGATGGAACTTTCAAATCTTCTAATTTCATCGCATCAATTAATACATGTTCTATTGGGCAATGGCAATTATTAATCGCTTCATACATAGCTTGTTTAGTAGCTTCATAAATATTAATTTCATCTATTACTTTTTCATCTTTAATACCAATTCCTACCCCTAAAGCTTGTTCCATAATAATATCATAAAAAATATCTCTTTTTTTAGGAGTTAATTTTTTAGAATCAGTAAGACCATCTAATTGAAAGTTTTTAGGTAAAACAACACATGCTGTTACAACAGGACCTACTAAGGGACCTCTACCTACTTCATCTACTCCTGCTATATAATTTATTCCTTTTTCATATAACTCTTTTTCATACTTTGTATTGTCAATAATTTCTATTTTTTTATTTTTCATATATTACCTTTTAATTTTTATTTTTAGATTTGATATCCCCTAATTTTTCGTTGATATCTTCTTTATAAAATTTATAAGTAGAGATTATTAAAATAGCTAATGGTAAAGAAATTATAATTCCTATGACGCCAAATAAAATACCACCTGCAAATACTGAGAAAATAACAACCAATGGATGCACTTCATTAGTTTTACCATATACAAATGGATTTATAACATAACCATCTAAAGCAGATAAAACAAAGAAACAAATAATAGTTCTTATAAATAATCCTGGACTAATAACAAAAGCTGTTACAGCAGCAATAACATTAGTAATCATTCCTCCAAAATAAGGTATTAAAGTAGCTACAGCAGCTAATACACCTAATAAAATAGCATTAGGATGTCCAATAATCAAAAAAGCTAATGTATATTCAACTAAAGTTATACCAACAATCTTTATAAATCCTGTTAAATAATTTTTCATTTCTTGATCTAATATCTTAAAATAATTAAATAATTTAACATTTCTTCTTAAAAGAAGTTCTCTAAACTCTTTTCTTATCTTATCCATATCAACCAATAAATAAATGGCTGAAGCAAAAGCAATAATAAATATAGATATAACATTAAGAGAACTATTAATAACACTAACTGCACCATTAGATACATACTTTCCTAATCCCGCAATTATTTCATTAAAACTTTCAGTAAGAGTGGCTTGAAGAGGTCCTAAATTTAAGTCATAATCTGTCATCAATTCTCTTACAAATGCTAAAATACCATTGAATAAACTTGATAATTGATTGAATAATAAGGGAATTACCAAAGCTACTAAAAGAGCAATAACACCTAAAATTACTGCAATTACAATAGTTATAGCTATATTTTTATTGATACCTTTTCTCTTTAAAAATTGTAAAAAAGGATATAAAGCATAAGCTAAAACAAAAGCAATTATAAATGGGAATAATATACTTATAATTTTACTTACTATTCCTAACCATAATCCTCCAGTAATATAAATAATAAATACTAATGTGGCAATTAAAACAATATTTAACAATCGATAATTTAATTTGTCCTTAAACATAACTTTCACCTACTACATTATAAATTAAAACTTTATTCTTTCTTGTATGTATGATTCTACATCATCTAAGCTTAATGTTATTTGCTCCATCGTATCTCTATTTCTTACTGTTACTGTGTTGTTATTTAATGTATCATCATCAATAGTAATAGCAAATGGAGTACCTATAACATCACTTCTTCTATATCTTTTACCAATATTTCCAGCATCATCATAACTACACATAAATGATTTAGATAATCGTTCATATATTTCTGTTGCTTTCTCTCCATGATATTTTTTAATTAAAGGTAAAACAGATACTTTATAAGGAGCTAAGAAAGGATGAAAACGCATTACTTCTCTTGTCTCACCTTCTACTTGATCTTGATAATAAGAATTAAACAATATGGCAAGAACTGTTCTATCTAATCCATAAGTAGATTCAACTATATATGGTATATATTTCGTATTAGTTTCTTGCTCATAATATTCTTGACTGACACCACTATATTCTTGATGACGCGATAAATCATAATTAGTACGGTTATGAGTACCATTTATTTCTCCCCAACCAAAAGGAAATTTATATTCAATATCACATGCTGCTTTCGCATAATGAGCTAGTTTTTCATGGTCGTGAAATCTTAACTTGTCACTAGGAATTCCCAAATCCATATAAAACTTCTTACCAAACTCTTTAAAATATTCATATAAAGCTATATCATCCCCTTCTTTACAGAAAGTTTGATATTCCATTTGTTCAAATTCAATTGTTCTAAAAGTAAAATTACCAGGTGTTATTTCATTTCTAAAAGCCTTACCTATTTGTCCTATACTAAAAGGTAATTTACATCTCATACTTCTTAAAACATTTAAATAATTAACATATTCTCCTTGAGCATTTTCTGGTCTTAAATAAACAATACTTTTCGCATCTTTTATAACCCCTCTATTAGTTTCAAACATAAGATTAAACTGTCTTATATCTGTAAAATTAGATGCACCACACTTTGGACAAGGAACTTTGTTCTTTCTAATATATTCCATTAATTCCTGTTCACTCATACCATCACCTATAGATGAATTAGTATAATCATTAATTAAATTATCCGCACGATGTCTTGATTTACATTCCTTACAATCAATTAATGGATCAGAAAAACTTCCCACATGACCACTTGCTTCCCAAACTTTTGGATGCATCAAGATATCCGCATCTAATTCATAAGCATTACTTCTTTCTTGAATAAAACGTTTACGCCATGCATCTTTAATATTATTCTTTAATCTAGCTCCTAAAGGTCCATAATCCCAAGTATTAGCAAGGCCACCATATATTTCACTTCCTTGAAATATAAACCCATACTGCTTACAAAAGTTAACTAACTTTTCCATTGTAAAATCTTCCATATTTACTCTCCTTTTTTTATCATTATCTTTTCACTATTTGAAATAGTATTACGTCTTTTTATTACATCAGTTACAAGCGGTAAAAATTGATAATTGTCAAATTCTACCATAACTGGACCACAAGTTACATTAAATCCCTTAATATCGTTTTCAGTAATAATAATTTCCTCTTTTCTTGTGGATATTTTATCACTTAAAAATTCTTCTAAAAACCAGCCATCATATAATGATAATTCACTGTTATCACCATAACTCATATTAAGTTGTATATAATCATTAGGACCATCATTTTTTAAAGCAAAACTACTCTGGCCACATCCTAGTTTGACCTTATAATGATTAATGGCATTATCCTCCATTACAAATGATTCTCTTGTATATAAATAACTTTTAAACATATTCCACTCTACACTTTGATATTTTTGATTATATATGATAAGCGTAAATTCATTATCACCCTTTATTGTCGTTTTACTCCATTCTTTGTCGTCTGATAAATAATCTTTAGTTATGCTATGAACATGTTCCTTCTTTAAAAATTTATCAACTAAATAAAGTAATTCAAAATAATCTTCATCAATCAAATCTCGATAAGAACCAATTACCCCATCTTCATAATTGAAACATCCATCACCAGATATTATTATAAGATAATCCTTTTTATTAATTGTCACATTTTTAACATTTTTTTCTTCCATTGTACATCTACCTCCTAGAAAATAAAACTTCTAGAATTATAAGGACGATTTTATTCGCGGTTCCACCTTATTTATTCTAGAAGAATCCCTCTTATATATTGCTGTTAGGGTTCCATTCCCGTCTTCGCATTTCATTTTGTATTATAGCACAATCTTTTTCTTTGTAAACTAATTTTGTTGAAAAGTATTATCTTTTTCCGAGAAAAGTCTTAAAGCCATAGTAAATTCTTTATCACTATCTAGCCCCGTTATCACATCACTATTATCTTTATTAATTACTTTTCTTATACAAAAATCTTTTGGATTATTAGAATTTGCCAAATATACATACGTAACATTATTAAAATTTATTTCTTTAACAATAATATATTCTTTACCTTCTAATTCTATAGCATTATATTCTTTCATATTATTAATCCCCTTTATTTAGCCCCTTTAGATACTTCAGCATTTCTAAAATAAACATCTTTTTCAAATGGCATATCTCCTTTTCCTTTAGCGGCTAAAGCATATTGATCCATAGCTTTTTCATATTGTTTTACTGACGCTTTACCACTGCTATCAACAAAACCACAACTTATTAAATAATCATCAAAAGAATCATAGGTTTTGATATCTTTGTAAATATCCGGATTACCATTGACTAAACGCCTCATATCAGAAATAACATCATCCATTTGCAACAATTTATTACCTTGATTATAACCAATTTTATTGTATACCCCATACACTGCCAAAGTGACATCTTCTTGGTTTAAAATACCTTCTGCAATACGACTTGTATCATACCAATATCCTTGATTATCTTCCGTTCTATAAGTATTTTCAGTAACAATGCTTCTATATGGTTCTAACGACCTATAAATACTTATTTCATCAATAAGGCGAACTGATCCATATGTTATTCCCGCTGCAACTGTTATTGCCAATAATGAACCTAAAGCTATTTTAGCTGCTTTTTTATTGTCAGTAGAATGTTTTGATGCACTATATTTCTTCTCTTCAAAATGATTGTCATCAGATCTTACACTATTCTTTTTAGCATTTTTAGAAAAATCAACAAAGTCATTAACAAAGTCTACATAATTCTTCGTATCATCAATAAAAATAGGTGTTTCCGGTTTTAAATATTTTTTGGTATCATCAACAAATAATCTACCCATAACATAATCAGCTTTGTTCATTCCACTATTATCGTAATTATCCATAGTACCACTCCTTTATTATACAGTTATAATTTACTATAATTCTAAAAGAATGTCAATTTTTACTTTGTTTTGACACATTATTTTATAAATTAAAAATTTAATGTTATACTAATAATATGATAGGAGAAATTTTTATGAAAAATAAAGTTGCTATAATAGGTTGCGGAAACGTTGGAATGAGCTATGCTTACGCTTTATTAAACCAAAGGACTTACGTAAACGAATTAATACTAATTGACTTAAATTATGAAAAAACAGTTGGTGAAGCTATGGATTTGAATCACGGATTAGCTTTTGCACCTTCCAATTTAATTACAAAAGCAGGAACTTATCAAGATTGTAAAGATGCTAAAATCGTTGTTATTGCTGCAGGTGCTAATCAAAATCCAGGTGAAACGAGAATGGATTTAATTCATAAAAATGATAAGATTTTTGCATCGATCATTAAAGAGGTAAATAAAAGTGGATTTGATGGAATATATATTATTGCCACTAATCCAGTTGATGTTATGACATATATTACTTGGAAACATTCAGGCTTTGCTCCTAATAAAGTAATTGGAAGTGGTACTACTCTTGACACAGCTAGGCTTAGATATGAAGTTGCCAAAAAAATTAATATCCATCCTAAAAATGTTCATGCTTATGTTATTGGCGAACATGGTGATAGTGAATTTGTACCATGGAGCAATGCTAATATAGGAATTCAAAATATTAGAGATTTCTTAGAGGAAGAAGAATTAGAGGAAATTTGTTATAACGTAAGAAATGCTGCTTATCATATTATTGAGAAAAAAGGTAATACTAGTTATGGTATAGGTATGAGTTTAGTTAGAATTACCAACGCTATTCTTGGCGATGAAAATTTAATTTTAAGTGTATCTTCTTATGATGAAGAAAATGATGTCTTTATCGGTGGACCAACTATTGTAAATAAAAACGGTGCTGATAAAAGAATATTTGTTAAATTAAATGAAGAAGAAACTGAAAAAATGAACAATTCAATCACTGTTTTGAAAAATGCCATAAATAAAACTAATGTCAAAAATTAAACATTAGTTTTTTTTTAGAAAAAAAGTCCTAGAAATGTCTAGAACTTCCACCTCCACCAGAGGAACCTCCACCACCATGGAATCCACCACTGTGACTAGATCCATGGCTAGAGCTATGATTAGAACCAAAATAAATACCTCCGCCATATGAGCTATAAGAACTTCCTAATAACCTAATCCTTATTATAAATATAGCAATAATAATCATTATAATTATACTAGTAATTATCATAATATCATCATTATTGGATTCCATACTAGGCTCAACAATGCCCTCTACTGTATCTTCTAAATCATAATAATTGGCTATTTCTCGATAAAAAACTTTATAACCATTTAAAATTCCTGAATCATAATCATTTTCTTTTAAAAATGGTATCATATACTCATCTTGAATTCTGCCTGTTTTTCCATCTGGTAATATTCCTTCTAATCCATAACCGACTTCAATTCTTACACTACGCTCTTCTAAAGCCAAAAGAATTAATAATCCATTATCACTCTCTTTATCACCAATACCAAACTTTCTAAATAAAACAGTTGCATATTCTTCTAAACTATCACCATCAAGATTTAAAACAGTAACCACAACGATTTGACTCCCTGTTTTTTCATCTAAATTACGACTATAGTTAAAAATATAATCTTCTGTTTCATCACTTAATATATTAGCATAATCATTTACATAATATTTTTCCGTTGGTGATACAATAGCTAATACCTGTTTGGGAACAAATAATATTAATAAACAGAATATAAAAAATAACTTTTTCATATTAGAAATCTACTTCTGGTACTTCTGTTTTAGATGCTTCTACTTCAAAATAGTCTTTTTCTTTAAAATTAAACATTCCGGCTATAATATTGCTTGGAAATTTTTTGATTTTAGTATTGTATTCTTTAACTGCATCATTATAATCACGACGTGCTGTCGCTATTCTATTTTCCGTTCCGGCTAACTCATCACTTAGTTGTATAAAATTTTGATTAGCTTTTAGGTCAGGATAATTTTCTACTATAACCATTAAAGCATTAAGTGCAGATGTAAGTTCGTTATTAGCTGCACCTTTTTCTTCTATTGTGCTCGCATGTAATAAGTTTTCTCTTGCAGATGTTATGCTGTCAATAACAGCTGTTTCGTGACTAGCATACCCTTTAACAGTATTTACTAAATTAGGAATTAAGTCTGCCCTTCTTTCTAACATTACAGAAACATTAGAAAATTCATTATCAACACTTTCCCCTAAGGATACTAAACTATTGTAGCTTCCACCTATACTGCCAACAATAGCTACTACAATGAAAATAACAAATAATAGTATAACTAATTTTTTTGACATAATCTATTCCTCTTTCCTTTCTATTTTTTAGGATCAACTAATATTTTTATGGCGTCATCGACACCGCTTGTTAATCTTTCGTATGAGTGTTGTACCTCATCAAATCCTACTATATCGTCGACAAATTTTAAAACATCTATTTGTTTATTAGCCATTAAATCGACACAAGTTACAAATTCTTCTTTAGTATAAGCAATAGCACCCATAACCGTTAATTCACGCATAACAGCTAAAACAGTTGGAATAGTTACTGGTTCTGTAGCAACACCTACTAGCACTACAGTACCACCAGGTTTTACTACCGTTAGAGCAGTACTTACTGCTATCGAATTACCACAACATTCAATAACATAATCAAATCCTCCATCGGTTTTAGCAATTAAATTAGGAACGGTATCTTCTTTTTTAGCATCGTACCATTCATCAGCAACTCCTAATTTAACAGCTTTTTCACCACGTTTTTCGTTAGTTTCAGATACAGCAACATAACTTGCTCCTTCCATTTTAGCAAACATAGCTGAAACAAGACCAATTATTCCGCCACCAATTACTAAAACACGATCACCTACTTTAATATTAGCTAAATGAATAGCATGTAACCCAACTGCCGTTGGTTCAACCATACTAACTTCTTCATCCGTAATATTATCAGGAACTTTTATTACCATATCGTTTCTTAATTTGATTTTTTCCGTTAATGCTCCTGGATTAGTTAATGATAACCCTGTAGCATAAGTCCATGTTTCACTACAATATTGTGGATTTCCTTTTAAACATGCAGGACAATGACCACAAGGTGAAATTGGTAATGCTGTAACACGATCACCTATTTTTAAATCACTTCTATTACCTGCATCAATTACCTTACCACAAAATTCGTGTCCCATAATTAAGCCTTTAGGTTCTCCACCTACCCAATAATGAATATCAGAACCACAAATACCTGACTTAGTTACTTCAACAATAACATTCTCATGATCAGCTACTGGTTCATTTACCTCTTTAATTTCAAATTCTCTTACTCCCTTAATAGCAACACTCTTCATATATACCTCCTATTGTTTAAATAAATTATACCATAGGCATATTAATTATCAATCTTATTTTACAAATGTTTACATCTCGTTTACATTGCGAAATAATTAACAAAAATAAATTATTAACAGCATATTATGCAAAAAAGAGCATACCTTTTATTAATTAAAATGCCCTTTTTCATACAATTCATTATTTTCTTATAATTCTTTTGCTTTGTACTTTAATACGTTTATAATTATCGTAAATAGTTAAAAGTCTATCATTATTAATAGCTAAATCTTCTAATGTTTGGCTATTAAATGCTTCATTACATATATTATATATATTAACAATATCTTTAACTTGTTCATCACCAATTCTTTTACTTAAAAAATCTCTACTCATTATAAGACCATCGCAAGTACTTAATGTTATGTAATCTAAATTTATCATGCTCTGTTTCAAAGCGTAAAATCTGTTAAGAAGTTCTTTATAACATTTACTATGATTACTATATTGCAATATAGATTCTTCATTGACTAATTGCAACATTAACTCATAACAATCATTACTTACGTGATTTAAAAGTTGTGGATAATCTTCTCTACTTTCTATTGATTTTTTCAATTTTATTTGAGCTTTCAATACGTCAAGTGCTTTATCTGCTACAAAGAAATTATATAATGTTTCCAATTTTTCGTCATGCCCATTGGACATCTTAGTATAAATAATATTCTCTAATTCTTTAAAATATTTTTCTTGATATTGGTAAAAAATACTTAATGGACAATTGTTAAATTTATCATCTTCTAATCTTTCAAATTTACCAATAACTCTAGTTTGTAATATATTACAATACCAATTATTTGACAATTCTTCTTTACTTAAATGTGACAAATATGTTTTAAATACTTCTAATTCGTTTTTTACATTTATCATAATAAACAACTCCTTTTAAATATTTATAATATACATTAAGCCTTAATAATTAAATCAATAATAGAATTATAGACTGTTTTAAGTATAAAAATAATTTAACTCAATGTCAATTTAAAAATATTTAAATTTAAAATGGTGATTATTTATATAATTATTTTGAGTATATAATTTAATAAGTTTTCTTTTATAAATTTATCTTCTAATTTGTTTAGTGTTTTAACTTTTGCACCAACATAATTAAGCGAAGTACCAATATGAAAAGTGGAAAACATCACAACACCTTGTTCTGTAAGTGCTCGAAAAGATTATATCTTCCACCACCATGATTATTATTCACTAAACTTGAGGTCGAAAATTTCAACCCTAAAAATCTATTCATTACTTTTTTCGGTTGAATTTTACAAAAAAAAGGAACCGTTGTTCCCTTGATATTTATAATTTTTTAAAATTTTACTCGATAGTATCGAAACACATCAACAATCACTTTTGCTATATCAATATTACGTTTTACCGATTTTTTTCTGAAAATAATCCAAATATTCAATATTTCTATCTCCAATGCGAGAAGGAGAATAGGTAAAATTTTAAAGGTAATAACCTATTTTTTTATTTTTTTCCATTGTACAATACGCAACCGTTTTCCATGGTATATTGTGCTTTTGACCTTGTCTCAAAGAATTATCTATTCAATAGTTCTAATTTATTCACGTCACTATTCATCATCTCTATTTTCATATATAATAAGTTTAATTCTTCATTGGAACAAACTTCAAATTTTTTCTTCAATAACACTTCATCTAAATCCAACGCTTCAATCACGCTTCTAGCATTGCGCTGTGTCAACGTTTCTTTATAAAGTTGTTCATATGTCTTGATTAAAGATTCCACAAGTGCATTTTTTATATGCTTATTTTTATAATAAAATAAATATCGAAATACAAATGTAGAAAAAGAAGTAATATTTTCTTTTTTCAATGGTTTCAATTTGATCATAGTAGACATTACTCTAGGAGCTGGTTCAAATGCCTCTTTTGGTATATCCATAATTTTTTCAAAAGAAAAATAGCAATTGGTAAGTAAACTTAACATTGTGATTTCTTTATCTTCGATGTTTGTAGCAAATTTTTTCCCTGTAATCATCAAGATTTCATCAAATTGACATTTGATAATTTTATGAATGAAGGGCTCAACAATACTGTAAGGTAATACCGTAACAATCTTAGAACAGCAAGGAATCATGATATCAAGTGCATTTCCATAGATAATTTCAACATTGTCATACTTTAACATTAAGGGATCCAAAAAAGTTCGCAATCGCTCATCGAGTTCAATGCAATATAATTTTTTGACTTTACTTGCAATAATTTGCGATAGAGTTCCTTTCCCAGGACCAATTTCCACAACTACATCATCTTTCGTCAAATTTGCTTCTTTAATAAATCTTTCTACTATCTTCTTATCTTTTAGAAAATGTTGATCTAAATGATCAGAATCGTTTTTAAACGCCATAAAAATCACCATATTTATTATATCATAAAGTATATTAAAACGAATAAGAATCCACTAGTTCAACTAGTGGTTTTTATGTAGCCTTATAAGGGCATATTACTGGCTGGCTCCACATGGAGCCTTTTTTAGTCGGCCAACTGCCTTCTATACCTACACACCCT
>CANQDV010000041.1 GCA_947593955.1 uncultured Bacilli bacterium
GACGCTACTGCTTTTATATTCATACCGGCATAGCCGGCAGATTTTTGTTTGACCTTATTGGTCAAACATATTAAAAAGGAATGACTCTATTTGTCATTCCTTTTCATATTTAAATCTTTTCTACAGCATCATTCATTTGATACTTAAATATTTGATTTTGATTAACAATATAGAATATGTTATCAGTAATAATATCATCTTTTGATTTACAACACATTATTGGTAAATGCAATTCTTTTTGTACATCTAACATATCTTTAAATGTTTTTACTTCAATTACAGCTGCATTTTTAACATCTGGTAATTCTTCTATTTCAATTATTACTTGATTATAATCTTTCATAATCTTATTAAATTTAATAATTAAGCTATGCTCAACAGTCATCTTTCTTAAGCTCTTTAATAACATTAATGTACTTAATAGAGATGCGATAAATACAATTACACTTATAATTAATAAGACAATATTCTTAGAAGCACTTATCTCTTCAGTATTAGTTAAAGAATTGGTCTTCGTGCCATCACCAGTAGTTGTTATTTGAACAGTTGTTACTGATAATGGAATATTTACACTTACAGATTCCGAAACGTTTAATGGTTGATTATCTACAACACTATTGCCTTCAACAGTTAATGTAACTGTTAAAGCAGCTTTCATAGGAATTCCGGCTTTCATTTTATATTGATTAACTAATTCATTATAAGCATTGTAATCAATAGGTATACTTTCCATGATATTATAACCAGTAGTTGCTGACTCGATTAATGAACGAGGAGCAATAAATTCATAACTCTTTGTCCAGATCTTATTTCCACCATTAGCATCATTACTGTTATCATCTGCAGTAGCAGTAATTACACCTGTAACTTTGTAAGTATAATTCATATCTATGTTTCTATTGGTAGATAAAAGACTTGAAAAATCTAATTCGATTCGATCAATGAATGCAACAGGGACAATATCACCTGGTCCTAAAATATTAGTTTCATAAAAATTGTTATTTACTAAGAATACTCGATAATCCACTTGATTGCTAGTATTATATGATAAGATTACATTTTCTCGTTGCTGAGCTGGTGTAAAGCATTTTGTCATTATCCATAATGCAATAACTAACAATAAACCAGATACAATTAAACCTACTACTTTAAAAATATCATTTGAAAATTTTATTGCACTATTTTTCTTTACTATAGAACCTTTATCATTTTTTTGTTTGTTATTATCATAACTCATTTTATCATCATCCTTTATTTTGGGAGTTAACTTAATATTCAATTCCTCATCATACTGAAAGGCATTTTCATCTTCAAGATGGGAATTATTATTCATTCCATCATCATAAGAATCTTCATCCTTTTGAAAAACACTCCAATCCTCATCTTTACTAGTTTCATCTAATGAATTATGCTTATCAAGATCTTCAAACTTATCAAATTTTTTCACTAACCACACCACCTTATCTCAATGCTTCGCTTAACCATACTGATGGAAAGCCAACATATTTTATATGAAACTTATAAGTACCTTGTATTTGATCAGCTTTTACTTTTTCACTATCTGGTGCATTATTATTATCACCTTTAGTCGTAAATACTAATCCATCTTTTGTTTCTTCAATAGCATAGATTCTATGAATAACATAGTAACTGCTAGTTGCAAACTTTATAACATCGCCTACTTTAAGTTTATTAATTTCTTCCCCTTTTAATTGCTCTACAATAATCATATCCCCTCTTGAAAATAAAGGGAACATACTATCACTAACAACAGCAACTGGTTGATATTTAAATAATCCAACTACAAATCCAACAATCAAAAAGATAATAATTAAGGTTGGAAGATAACTAATCGGTCGACTCCTTTTTTCTTCCTGCCTAGTTAATTTTCTTTCCAGTTTAATCTGTGAGTAATTTATCAATATATATAATATTATTGGAACAAGTATTCCAAATAATCCTGTATAAAACCAATTTATATTAGGTAAAATTGGTAAATATATTGATACAGCTGTTGTTAATAATCTATATAATATAACTGGTTTACAGCTACTTACATATGCTAAATAAGTAAATACGAAATTTCTTGCAACCAATGGAATCAAATCAGAACAAAGATATTTAAATCCCGATTCTGCATTCCTAAAATCATTAAATACACTATTAAAGTTTAAACTAATAAGTATAAACATAATAGTAATCAATGCTATCCATTTACTTTTACCATCACTATAATTTACTAGAACTTGTCTTACATATTCTTGAAAAATAATTATTGGCATAAATAATATTGTATTAGTTATTATTCCTCTTGGTGTTAATGAATATGCATTATATTGATATCCAGTAAATAATCCAACAATAAAGTAAATCATCAAATATCCGACTACTACGATAAAAGTTGTCTGTACTTTATCATATTGATCCAGATACCTATTATAATCATTCTTAGTAAGGAATAAAGATACAAGGAATAAAGCTCCCCATATTCCAACATTTAATTCATTACTAATACTAAGTGCTCCAATATTAACGGATAATATCTTTATTGTTATGTAAGTGATGAGAAGTACATATATAAAAAGTATTTTTTTATTTATTGCTCTCATATAACTATCCCCTAATTATTCTTTTATACATTTTGAATATAATTAAATATAATCTTGGCATCACTACTTAAGCCATCAACTATCTCATTATTAGAATCAAATCTAACTCTAATTATAATTTCTTTAGATTGTCCAGCTTTTAAAACCTCATCTTTATTTGCACCTTCTATATCATATATAATAGCAGCATCTCCCGTTTTAATGAAAGAATAATCATTAAATCTTGCATCAATGCTACCACTATTTTTAATAGTAACAATGTACTCTATGCTGTCAGCTGAATTAGACAAACTTGCATTAAATGATGCCGTAGATGTAGTATGAGTTGGAACATCTATACTATAGGCAGTTCCTACTATTGTACCTTCTCTAATGTCAGTTATTTCTACTTTCCAATAAGCAGTTACACTAGCATTACCACCTATATTTAGTTGGTTAAATAAAACTGCATATGCTGTACTCATAATAAATATCGTAAGAACTAATATGATAATTACAATTTTTTTAATTCTGTTATTATTCATTATCTCACACTATGCCTCTCTACTATATACAAACATATTGTATCAAAAAAATCGTTGCTAAACAACCTCTTTTTTTTATTTTTTTTACTCTTTACATTCTTTATGATATTTTATGACAAAAAAAGATGTAAACTACTACATCTTTTAAGGATTTAATCTGTTAGGTCCTCTGAATAAAAATTGTGATTCTTTAACGCTAGGAATATTTAAAAGTAACATTGTTAAGCGGTCTACACCAATAGCAAAACCACCATGTGGTGGACAACCATATTTGAAAAATTCAAGATAAAATTCAACATCTTTACCTAATCCTTTTTCCTTTGCTACTTGACATATTTTATCATAACGATGTTCTCTTTGAGCCCCACTTGTTATTTCTACTCCGCGCCAAATCAAATCATAACCTTGCAATACCCCTTCATCGTTGCGCATATGATAGAATGCTCTCTTATCAGCTGGATAATCAATAACAAACATAAATTCATGTCCATATTTGTCTTTTGAAAGTTTACCTACTAATCTTTCAGCTTCAGTAGTCAAATCAGTTTTTTCGCTATCATCAACCACATAACCATAACGCTCCTCTAATTCTTTGTAAATATCTTTTAAAGACATACATGGAAATGGTAAAGTAGGAACAGTTATATCAATATCATATAATTCTTTAATCTTATCCCCTAATTCTTCTTTCAAATGTTTAAGACCATATGTAATTAATTCGGCTTCTAAATCCATTACATCTTGAAAACTATTTATATAACTAAATTCAATATCAAAAGAAGTAAATTCGGTAGCATGTCTATTAGTATTAGAGTTCTCTGCTCTAAAACATGGAGCTACTTCAAAAATACGATTTAATCCTGCCGCCATAGCCATCTGCTTATAAAATTGTGGTGATTGAGCTAAATATGCCTTAGTATCAAAATATTTAACTTCAAACACTTCACTACCAGATTCACTAGCTGCTCCAATTAATTTAGGTGTATGAATCTCTATAAAATCATTATTATATAAATATTCTCGCATATACTTAATTAAAGAACTTTGCACTTTAAATATAAAAGCGTTTTTCGAATTACGTAAATCAATAAATCTATAATCTAATCTCGTATCCAAATTAACATTATTTAAATCTTTATAATTAAAGGGTAATTCTTCATTTACATTAGAACTAGTTACCACAATACTAGAAGGGATTATTTCCATACCATTTAATTTAACATTGGGATTTTCTACTACTTTACCTTTTATTTTTAATGTGCTTTCTGTGGTTAAGTTATTGACTATTTCCACTAAATCTTTATTCTCTTCTAAACTTTTTTCAATAGTCATTTGCACTTTTCCAGTTTCATCTCTTAATATGACAAACTGCACCCATTTAATATTACGAATATTATCGACAAAAGCTTGTAATTCTACTTCTTGCCCATAATAATTTTTTAAATCTTCAATACATATTCTTTTTAACATTATTACTCCTCTCCTTCCTCATGATGCTTTTGACAATTGTGATCATGATGACATTCACCGTCACAAGAACATTCTTTTTCATAATTTTCATCATATGGTTCATCTTCTAATAATACTTCGTCTAAATAATATAATAAATAATCTAATCCTAAGGTAAGTTCTTCTTTCGTTTTATTATTTTTAACTTTCAACTCATTTTTAGCTAAATCTTCATCATTTAATATTACTAAATACTTAGCCTTTAAATTATCTGCTTGTTTAAATTGTCCTTTAAGACCTCTATTAGTATAATCCATCTCTACTCTAAAACCACTCATTCTTAGACTTTGTACTAATGTAGCAGCATAATTTTTTTCTGTATCGGAAACAGCCATAACAAATACTTCAACATCATTCTTAACAGGCAAATCGATGTTTTCTAAGTCAAGTGCCATCATTAAACGTCCAATACCACAAGCGAATCCAACAGCTGGAGTTACAGGTCCATCTAAAAGTTCTACCAAACCATTATATCGGCCACCGGCACCTAAAACATTATTAGAACCAAATCCTTCGACATGTGCTTCTATTTCAAAAACCGTGTGATTATAATAATCAAGGCCTCTAACTAACTTGGGATCAACTTCATAATCAACTTCTAAAGCTTGTAAATATTCTTTAACTTTTTCAAAACGTAATTTACTTTCTTCATTCAAATAATCCAATGTCTTAGGAGCATTTTTTAAAATAGGATTATCCTTATCTACTTTACAATCTAAAATTCTTAATGGATTTTTCATAAAACGTTCTTGACAGTCTTCACATAAATCAGATAAATGTGGTTCAAAATATTTTTTCAAGACATCACGATAATTGTTGCGAGATTCTGTGTCCCCTAAAGAATTTATCTTAACTTTTATTTCCTTTAATCCTAACATTTTATACAAGTTAACAGGTATACTTATAACTTCAGCATCACTTAATGGATCATCACTACCTAATAGTTCTACCCCAAATTGTGTAAGTTCTCTATCACGACCTGATTGTGGTCTTTCATAACGATACATTGTTCCATTATAATATAATTTTACAGGATTAGGCATATTACCATACATTTTATTTTCAATATAACTTCTCACAATTCCTGCTGTTCCTTCAGGACGTAAAGTCATATTACGATCGCCTCTATCGACAAAATCGTATGTTTCTTTCGTAACAACATCAGTTGTATCTCCCATTCCACGATGAAATACCTCACTTGATTCAAAAATAGGAGTACGAATAAAGGTATAATCATATTTTTCCATCAATGAATCAATCAACTTATTTACATATTGCCATTTTTTTGCTTCTATGCCATATATATCATGACATCCCTTTGGTTTTGTTATCATATTTCTTCCTTTCTAAAATAAAAAAGTGCCACCTATAAGGACGAGATAAACTCGTGGTGCCACCTTAATTCCATATTTTAATATGCTTTAAATTCTTAACGCGAATAAACGCTTCTATTTATCAGGAAGTGTCATTCATTATAATATAATAAGTATTTTCATCAACCATACTCTCTCTTTAAATATATTTATAATTACTCTTCTTCCATAGAAGTCAATTATATTTTAAATTAATAATTATAAAATTGCAATAATTAATTATTTTTTTTTACCAAAAAATTGTAACATCATCAAAGTAGTTAAAAGTTATTTAATTATTTTTAAAAGTTCCGTCGTAATAACATCAATGATTAATTTTTTGTTTTTACTACGTTCATCTTCTAATACTTTTACTTCTTTTTCAACAAATCGATTATTAGCTCTATCATATATACTTACATATACAATATTATCTTCACCATATAAATTATTTTTATCGACTCTATTTAATTTACCAGTGACTCCTATTCCATAATGAGAATTAGTAAATGTACTAATAGCTTTACTCATTTCATTAGCTACTTCTATACTGTAAACACTGTATTTATCAATTATCTCTTTATTTACTCCCATACTAATTTTAGCTTCATTAGAATAAGTTACTGCCCCAAAATAAAATACTTCACTAGCACCTTCTATATTAGTAATGGCATTACAAATTCCTCCTCCAGTACATGATTCCATTACAGATATTGTCTTACCATTCTTAGTTAATATATCAATTATTTCTTTCATAAGGACACCTCTATTTATATTTTAACATATTTTATATAGTTAATGTGTAATTTATTAAATTAAAAAAGTCAAAAATTATATTTAACTTTCGACCTTTATATTATATAATTTCATGGCGAATATCATTAAAAATTTCTTCTAAATATTCACTAGTCTTTCCTCCACCTTGAGCAAAAGTAGGACTACCGCCACCATTACCATTTGACTTAATTGATGCTTCCTTTACTAAAGTACCAGCATTAATAGAAATATTACTACGACATACAAAGTTAACATTATTTCCTTTGACATTAGCTATAAATATTAACCCTTCTTTAATTTGAACCATTAAATTATCAATTATACTTTTTAATGTTTCCATATCATAATTATCTACTCTTTTAATAATTACTTTTTTATTATTAATTTCTTCAATATCATTTATAAAGATATCTAATTTATTAGAAAATTTCTTAATCTTTTCTTCACTATATTCTTTTTCTAAATTCTTAACTGCACTTTGAACATATTCTAATCTATTTTTATACACAATAACATCTTGATATGATTTTAAATCTATTTCGTCAATTGTTAAATCAAAAAATAGATTAATTCCTTCATTATTAGCATTATCTATAATGGTTTTAGCTTTATCTAAAAGTTTTTTAATATCATCTTTATATGTTTTTACTATTTCCCCTAACATTTTAGGAATATTGTCATTAGTTGCTGCTTCAATACGATAAACATTACTTCCTTTAGATTCTAATCTAGTAATAGCTAATCTTTTAATATCTCCACTATTAGTTACATGAGTACCACCACATAATTCAATCGAGTCGCCAATTGTAACGACGCGAACTATATCCTTATACTTTTCACTAAATAAAGCCATAGCTCCCATTTTCTTTGCTTCTTCTAAAGGCATCTCTATTATTATAACTTCCTTATTAGCAGTTATTTTATCATTACACAGTTGTTCTACTTTTATAATATCCTCGTCTTTTATTTTACCAGTAAAAGTAAAGTCAAATCTTAATCTTTCATCATCAACATAACTACCTGCTTGATGAATATTATTTGATAGGATCTGTTGTAAAGATTTTTGAAGAAGATGAACACTGCTATGATTTCTTGCTATTTTGTTACGTCTTGATTCATCAATGACAGCCATACAATCATCATCTATATTAATATTTCCTTCAAGCACTTCAACTTTATGTAAATGTTGCCCATTAGGAGCTTTTATAACATCTATAACTTTAGCTTGAAAATTATTTCCTGTAATATTACCAATATCGTTAACTTGCCCACCACTAGTAGCATAAAAACAAGTTTGATCTAAGATTACATAACCACTATCAGTAATATTTTTGACAAAACTATTGCCATCAAATAATCCGATTACTTTAGCATTTATAGAACTTGTATTATATAGAAAAACACTATTATCTTTAAAAGCCAATAATTCTTTATTCTGTATATTCATATTAGCATTATCTTGTCTACTGTTCTTAGCTAAATTCTTAGCTTCAAGCATATATTTATCAAATTCTTCCTTAGAAGTAGTAAACCCTAATTCTTCTAGATATTCAAGCGTTAATTCATATGGGAAACCATAAGTATCATATAATTTAAAAACATCATATCCACTTATTTTCTTTTCACTAGACTCTTCTACCAATTGATAAAGTCTTTTTTCACCCTGCTCTAAAGTCTTATGAAACAATTCTTCTTCTTGTAATACAAGTTTCTTAACTAAATCTTTTTCTTTTAACACATCAGGATAACTTTCTTGCATTATATCAACGACAGTATCTACTAGTTTATATATAAAAGCTTCATTTAAACCTAACTTTTTACCCATACGGACACTTCGACGAAGCAATCTTCTTAATACATAACCACGACCTGTATTTTCAAAATTAGCTCCATCTGTTAAGGCCATAGTTATGGTCCTTATATGATCAGCAATAACTTTATATGGCATTTCACCGTGATATTCTTTTCCAGCCAATTTAGCAATATGTTCAATAATAGGAATAAAAAGATCGGTTTCAAATGGAGAATCTACTCCTTGAAATATACAGCACCATCTTTCAAGGCCTGCTCCTGTATCTATATTTTTATTTGGTAATTCAGGATATTCTTCTCTTTTTAATTCCGCTTTAGAATTAAACTGACTAAAAACATTATTCCAAATTTCTACATAACGTTCTTGATCTTCATCATGCATAAAATGTTCTAAAGCTTGACCATCTTTATCATATGATTCACCGCGGTCATAAAAAATTTCACTATCTGGACCACAAGGTCCTTCCCCTATTTCCCAAAAATTTTCATCTAATCTAGCAATATGACTTGGATCAATTCCTAAACTTACCCATTTATCAAAGGCCTCATTATCATTAGTATACACGGTAATATATAACTTTTCTTTAGGAATACCAAAATACTTTTCACTAGTTAATAATTCATAAGCAAACTCTAAAGCTTCCTTTTTAAAATAATCGCCTATAGAAAAATTTCCCATCATTTCAAAGAAAGTTAAATGTCTTTTAGTAAGTCCAACATTCTCTATATCATTAGTTCGAATACATTTTTGAATACTAGATAATCTCTTATTATCAGGCACTACACTTCCATCAAAATACTTTTTTAAAGGGGCAACTCCAGCATTAATAAATAACAAACTCTTGTCATCCATTGGTACTAAAGGTGCACTTTCTAATATTTTATGTCCTTTACTTTCAAAAAATTTAAACCATAAATGTCTAATTTCGGTACTACTTAATCGCTTCATAAACCCTCCTACAAAATACTTAATATTTCATCTAATCTTTTGGCATATTCTTCATAAGTTCCATTATTTAATATATAAAAGTCAGCATATGCGATAGGTCCTGCCTTAGAGATATTTTCAATCTCCGCCACATCTCTCGATGAAGCTTCAAGGTTATTAAGTGGTCTTACCTCTCTAATAGATAGTCGATTATATCTTGTTTCTTTATCAACAACAATAGCAATAACCACTAAATTATCCTTTAATTCTTCTTTTAATATTTTTAATTCATCCCAAGAATAAAGCCCATCTAACACGGTATCATAATCTTTAGCATATTCTTTAATTCTAGGTAAAAGTATTTTGGCATACGCTCCCATTCCTAAATCTTTTCTTAATCTTTCGCGCATCATTTTTTCATTTTCAGGATTTACTTCTAGTCCTTCTTCTTGTAACTTTTCCATAGTTACTCCTCCAAAGTAAACTTTTTTCCATCCTTTGTTAACTAAAATGTCTGATGCCACACTTTTGCCACTTCCACACATACCAACTATTGCAACTATTTTTTTCATAAATTCTCCTTCTTTATAAATATAAAAGACCAAGTTATAGGAGTGAATATTTCACGGTACCATCCTATTTTGGTCTTAATTATTATAACGGCATTACCGATAGAACTCCAAAGTAGCTTTCTAGTAAATTATTTGTTAAATTTCCACCATCATTAACTCTCTATTAAATTATTATTTACTATACTTTTCTTTTTCTACGTCCTCATCATCATTAATCATATCTAATATTTGATATTTATCATTAAAATAAATTAATATTACTTTACCACAAGATATTATTGGGGTTGAAAAAATCATACCTAGTATACCAAAGAAATGTCCAAATATCAATAGGCCAATCATAATTGTTACTGGATGTAATTTCATTGTTTTGCTCATAACAATAGGATTTAAAAAATAACTTTCCAATCCTTGACAAATAATAACAGCTATTAAACAGAAAATACCAGTTAATGGATTAATAGTAAATCCCACCACAATAGCAGGAATTCCTCCAATATATGGTCCAAAATATGGGATTACATTAGTTATAGCACAGAAAAGTCCAAATACTAAAGGAGCTTTTAATCCCGCAAGAGCAAAACCAATGGATTGACAAATAAATAATAATAACATAATAAGTAAAGTACCTTGAACATAATTTTTTAACATTCTATTTAATTTATCAGTTAAAGTAATTATTTCTCCATGGACTTTTTTAGGAATAAACACCAATAAATGTTTTCTTACATTGTTGAAATCAAGAAGCATATAAAAAGCTATAAATAATCCAAATATAAAATTAATTCCACCATTTATAATGGATTTGACTACATTAACCACTGTCGTTGGTAAATCAACAGTAATAGATAAAAACAATTCATTAAACACATTCTCAACATCTGTTTGTAAAGTTGCTAAATCATAATTATAAATATTAGAGAAATCAGTTACTAAATCATCGACAAAATCCGTTAGATTATTAATAATAGATGGAGCTGTACTAATAATTTCATTAATTTGATCTATTAATGATGGAATAATTAAACTGCCACCTAAAACAATTATAGCAATAAATAAAACAAAAACTACACTCGTCGATAGTAAGCGATTAATACCCTTTTTCTGCAACCAGGAGACGATTGGATCAAATAACCAAGCAATAATTATACCAATGAAAAATGGGGAAATTATCTTTAGAATTGTTCGAATAATGCTAAAAATTTTCCATTCTCTTAGTATGTAAGAACCTAGTACTATTAAAGTAACTATACCTAAAATTAATACAATTTTTAATATATCTCTAGATAACTTTAAAACTTCATTTAACTTTATATAATCAATCTTTTTATCTTCTTTCTTCTTACCAAACATAAATAGAAGCCTCCACCTTTATATATAATAAATATATCATAATTTTATACATATTTAATTACAATCTTGTAATTATTAAATAAATTTACAAAAAAAAGATATATATTTTACATATATATTACTTTCTATAGTATTGTAAAGTTACTTGACTAGGTGATATATTACTTTCTATTGTAAAATCATTAGTTCCTACTCCTGTTCCAATATTTTCTAAACCTATCGGTTCATATATAGGCCTTTCTAATTCATATATTATAGTTACTGGTGTTTTTTTACTAGCTTCATCTTTCAAATAAGCTCTCCATTCTTCTAAACTTTGTACTTTGTTAGTTGTAATCATAAAATCTGCAGAATTATTTCCTGATCCATATATACCATTTCCGTCTCTATAATCACAATCATTTTGGCCTAATTTAGTAAATGGAAAATGTGTTGATATCATGTCAGAAAAACTTTTAATTATTTTCCCACCAATTAGCCCTGAAAAAGAATCTTTTTTAACAAAGCAATTTACTGATTTAGAATTTTCAGCATGTGTCTTATAACAACCCCAATCCTCATTGCCAGTAAATTCATATATACCCACATTTCTTACTATCCTTTGATTAATAAAATCTATATAATCACTACTATTCCCTACTTTTCTTAATGGTTCATATCCTTCCAAATCAATGGTTATATCTTCTACTTTATCACTTTCTACAAATCTTATTCCTGCTATTTGTATGCCTGCATCGTTTTCATTACCATTAGGCCATACCATAATTTTAACATATTTTGCACCTGAGCGAAATTGCGAAAAAGGTTGATTTTCATTAGCATCTGGGCCACCAATAGTTGTCAAATATTTTGTCCATTCAGACGAAACATTTTTACCCCATATAATAGAATAGTTAAGTGCGGCATTACTATTAGATTGAGATAATTTAGTTCCCTTAGGTATTGTCCCATGGTTCCATGGTTCTTTTAAAGTTATTGTATTAGTTTTTTTATCTACTTTATCATATGTATATAAATCATCCCATACATTCCTAGAATAAGTTAGTTCAGGATAATGATATCCTTGACTATCTACATAATTCCAGAAAATAAAGCCTAATTTATATTTAGAAGTTGTAATATCAGCGCTAAAGTTAGATATATCATCTAAATGTACTTCGATATCTCCATCATTCAAATCTTGGGTTAATGTTGTCAAAGTATCTTTTACATAATCCTGATGAGAAGAACCGATCAACTTTTTATCAACATCATATTCACCTAGACCTACATAATAATTTGTTTGTGGATTACCTATATTTTTTAAATACATTGAATAATCATAACTTTTTTCTGGATCTATTTCTATGTATTCGTCGCTATAAAGTAAAGGTCTAATCGCTTGTGTATTATTAACATATGCAAAGCTTCCCTTTATATCACTATTTGGGGTATCGCTAGAATACTTAAATGAACCAAAATTAGTATTATTTCCTAACTCTCCATATCCATTAGTTACTAAATTATT
>CANQDV010000042.1 GCA_947593955.1 uncultured Bacilli bacterium
CTATGACCCCCTGCTTGTAAGGCAGGTGCTCTAACCAACTGAGCTAATCGCCCGAACAAATATAACAAATGTCGTTAGACAGTTATAAATATATCATCTAGCATTTTATTTGTCAACAAAAAATTTCTTTTTTATAGCTATCTTAAGAAAAATTCTACTTTATTTATTTTCCCATATTATTTTCTGCCTCTTTTAATTTATTACTTATCCATTTATCCAAATTATTTGATAGTGGTGTAAACCCATGACTAGTCTCTGGAATTTTAGCGTTTTTTTGTTTATTAATACGATAATCGATATCTTTAATGCTTAATTTTACGTGATAATTATCTTCATCAGTATCGACAACTTTAGCTTTTATAGTTTCCCCAATATTTACATAATCATTAATATTTCTAACAAAACTATTAGATATTTCTGAAATGTGAATTAAACCACTATAATATTCATCTAAAGTTACAAAAATACCATAATTTTCTATCCCCGACACACATCCTGTTATGATTTTTCCTTTTTCATATTTAGACATTCTACGCACTCCCTTTGTTGTATTATAACATCGTCTTAATATTTTAGCAAACCTCTTTACTATTACAAGGCAAAATAGTATACTACTTTATGGTGATTACTTATGGAAACAGAGAAAAAAATACTGGAAATCATTGATAAAATTAGACCTTTTTTAATTAGTGATGGTGGAAATATTGAATATATTAAATTCGAAGATGGAATTGTTTATATCAAACTTTTAGGTGCATGTAGTCATTGCAACATGATTGATGTTACGCTAAAAGATGGAATTGAATCCATGCTGATAAATGAAGTACCAGAAGTTTTAGGTGTAGTAAACGTTGACGAATAGTCAACTTTTTTTAACCATTCTATTTCAAATATATCGTATTTATTTCTTAAAACTTTATAAATATAATAGATATATTCTTCATACTCATTCATCCTATCAATAATTTTTAAACATTCTCTTTCGCTTATTTTATTTTCTACCAACAATTCAAACTTATCAAAGAAAAAAGATGGAAACAACATTCTTGCCATTAATAACCCCGCACCATAATTAGATAAAGATATTTCATTAATATATGAATATATGTCACTTCTTTTATATTTGCTACTTAAAAAGAGCATTTTTAAATATTCCGAAATATCCCTAGTTTGATGGTCTAAAACTAAGTAAATAGGATTATATAAATCTTTTAACGAGGTATTAACATTTATTCTTTTATGACTTACTACTAATTTATCATAATTAGTTGGCTTGAAACTGTTTATTGTATTATTGACATAATTAATAGCATTTTCCCCTAATCCTATAAAATAATTAGCATATTTATTTAGCAAATTATAATTATGAATATTATGATTAATATATATTTCAAAATAATCGATTTTACTTGACCATAATTCTACCCATTTAAATCTATTTAAACTCATTATTTCTTTTATATTATTATCAATTGGAATATTGGTATCTAATAAATCATAAAAATCAATTTTTTTATCTATATTTAAATTAGACATAAGTAATATATATCTTTGATTATTGGTTACAGTTAAAATTTGATTATCTTTGTTTAAAATAATTCGATAAAATGCTCCGTTATTATTTAACAATATTTTATTTAATATGTATATAGCATTAAAATCAAAACGAAAATCATTTATTCTTTGAAAAATAAAATCATTATCTTGAAATATAAAATAGTAATTATCGTCAATCATTCTTATGTTGTCTATGTTCATATTATAAAAATAATTAATTACATTTTTCATAGAAGCTCCTCTAATTAATTGTATGAAAATTACAAAAAAAAAGACTTCTAGAAGTCTTTTAATTTATTTTGCTTGTCCTTTGTTTGATGCTTCATCAGAAACAGAAGCTGCACCTTGAGCATTTTTCATACTTAATAACGTATTCTTGTAGTCTTCTAAAGCACGTTTTTGATCTGCTAATTTTTTCTCTTCGCCTACTAGTCTCAAACTAAAGTCTTTATTTTCCTCTTCTTTTTTACTAACAGCAGCCAACATTTCACTATAAACTTTATTTAGTTGCTCATTAGCTGATTGTATACTTTTTGCTTCTTCAGCCATTTTTGTTTCTTTTTCTTTTAGATTTCTATTATCTGTTTCCGCTTTTTTAAGTCTTTCTGCTAATTTAGCAATAGCATCTGGAGTAACTTCGGTTGAAGTTTCAATTGGAGGTGCTACAAAAGTGGTAGATGGTTCATTAGTTGAACTTGTAGTTGTCACATTTGATTTTGAATTTTGACTGTCATCATTCTGACGATCAATTTTATCAGTTGATCTTTGTGATGCAGCAATATATTTATCGATTTGTGCAGCAAGTTCAGGTGATGCACTTCTTCTTATTTCCTCTAAGTTAGCTATTAAAGAATCTTCACTATTTCTAGTATCTTTCTTTGCTGAATCTGTTTTTTCTGCTGTTTTGTTATTGGCTTCATTATTAATACCTGCAGCATTTCTTAAATCATTTTCATCAACACTAGGATTCTCTTGTTTTTCTTGAGAATTTTCATTAGAATTACCACTCAAACCTGCAATTTTTCTTAAACTGTCTTCACTTATACTTTGGTTTTTCTTTTCATCTGCTTTGCTATTGGCATCATTTTCTTTTGGCTTTTCTACAGTTTTAGACTTTGCCACATTCTTATTATCAGCCTTGATAAATTCTCTTAAAGTTGATAACTCATCTTCTCCTTTTTGTAAAGACAAATCCTTAATTACTTGCTTATCAATTTTTGGTCTAACTTCACCAGTTAAAGGGCCCTTAAATATAGCTTTATCAACTGATGTAATAATATTATCCTTAGTTTCTTTTTCTATTTTTTTAGTCTCTTCTTTTCTAGCTTTTTTAGTTTTGCTTACAATTCTTATGCGTTCCATAAATCTTGCGCCTAATTTTACTCTTCTTGGAACGGCATGTTTTCTTGCCGCAATAGATTTAATATCATCCTCTAATAAAGTTATAGCAAGTTTTGATAATTTCTTAGCATACTTTACTGCTTTTAAACCAGCTGCCTCAGCTTCATATACTCTTACTTCTTGTCCATCACGTTGTTGTTGTTGAACACGATCTACAATATTAGCAGCTTTTCGCATTTTTTTATAATTTTCGTTATATTTTTCGTATGCTTTATCAAGTTTTTTTTCTTTTCTTTTGTTTCTTAAAGATTCAATGGTACGGTGAGTTAATCTAACTGCTCTTTCCTTTTTACTAACATTATTAGCTTTACGTGGAATATTATTTTCACGTGAACTAATAACATCTGCCCATTCTTCTGACATACTAAGACCTCCTTTTATTGTTCATCATCTTTTGCAAGCTCTTTTAATACATTTTTTATTCTAGCCCATTCTTCGTCAGTCTCAACACTGCCAAGCTTTGGATCCTCTCCGTCATCAGTTCTAATTAATGAAGCAACGTAAATAGTTACATTCCCTGATTCATCAGTTTCATTCTTTGTATATACAATATACTCTTTTTTTGTATCCGTAAATTCAAAGCTTAATAAAACTTCAACCTCATCTATTGATCCATCTTCTTGTACAATTGACATAATTTTCTTTTCATCTTCTGCCATCTTTTTAGCCTCCCTTTAATTCCATATATATTTATTTTATCATAATTTCAATATATTTCAACTAATTTTTCACTTTTTCTTTTTTAAAATAAAATATCGGCACTCATAAGCACAATATTTTTGAATATATTCGTCTACAGTACTTATTTTATTAATATCTGTTGCCTTTTTATTATCATCATCATAAAAGCCTTTTAAACGGAGCTTATTGTATGCGTAATCTCCTAAAATATAATCATAATCGTTAAAATAATCAGTAATTAAACCCTTAACTTCTTCAAGATTAAAAGCCCCTTTATAATCTTTTATCAATTCATAATTATTATCATTCAATACAAACATCATATTAATCCCTCTTTTTTTATTTTAACATACTTATCTTCTAACTTCCACTAATTATTGATGGAACATCTAAGCTGCCAAAATAACAGTTAGGTACTACTCCTTGCATCATTTTAATAGCAATAGGTATTTTCTGAGTTATGGTTGCTTGCCCCGTTGCAATAGGCATATAAATTTGTTCCCTAACATCAATATTTACATAAACAGTGATAAGAGCATTATTAATTCCATAGTATTTAACTTCTGTATCAATATAAGATTCTATCTCACCAGAAATAGATAATTTCACTGGTATTTTAGGTCCTAAATTGCTAAGAAGACTATTGCCAGTAATAACTCCCATGGGAATTTCCGCAATAATTCCTTCTTGTAATTTATCTATACTAGTATTAACTAAAAAACCTTCTTTTAAATTAATAACATCTAAGTTTCCTTCTTCAACTGCCTTAAAATATCTAATAACAGTCTCAGTAACCGAATTTAATATATTATTAACAACGACAGGATCAAAATCGACAGATTGTATCTCATCATTACTATTTTTTGATGTAATAAATAAATCATTAAATTCTAATTCTTTAATATTTTCCGTGTTTACTGCAAAATTGACAATATACCTGGCAATACGTCCTACCTCTATCTCAGCATAATCTATTAACTTTTTACCAATTATGTTTCCAATATAACTAATAGAAAGAAATGTTCCTACTACAATAAGAATAATTGTAACCATAAAAAAATTTTTCCTACGTTTTAATACTTGCTGACCTTTTAATTGAACTTTTCTTCGCATTATTTCACCTAGTAAAATATATGAAAAAAAATCTAGATTTTGATATCTAGAATTTTAATACCCATACTTTGAAGAATAAAGTATGCAACAACACATATTATTAGCAATAAAACAATGACAACAAGTGTTATCAATAATCCTTTTTTAAACCCTACTCCCTTACCATATTCAGAAAAATCAAAATCATCTTTTGATAAATCCATAGATCTTGTATAGAAAGAGTTATCGATTGTTTCTTCCTCACTAGTATTTTCCTCTGGATCACTATTTTCATTAACTAAGTTTTGTTCACCACTATTTTCATATTGACTAGGAACATTTACTTGTAAATCAACACTTGTAGCTACTAATTCATCTAAAAGTCCTTTATCTTCTTTAGTGGATTCTTTGGCTTCTTGTATTTTAATATCATTAACTAACGTTTTAGAAGTAATGGTATTAATAAGTTCTTCTAACCCTTCATATTTATCTTTGCTTGGGGCATCATTTTTATTATCTTTGTCATACAAATATTTTTTATTTAAATCAGATAATACACTATATTCGCCATTTTTTAATTTTCTTTTTTTCTCTAATTCATCCAACTCATTACGATTTTTTCTTGCTTCTTCCAAAATAGCATTTATATCAAACACTTTATTTTCTTCTTCTAATACTTCAATTTCTTCATCTTCATTATCTTTATCAATTAATTCTTTATAATCTTTTAATTGTTGGTAACTCTCTCTACTTTTTTTAGCATCATTTAAAGATGTAAGTTCAATCCTCGTTTCCGTATCAAAATCGACAATTTCTTCAAAACCAATTTTATTATTTAATTCGTCATATAAATTTTTATTTTTAGATAAACGACTAGGTAATTCTTTGTTACTATTATTATATCTATCCAAGCGGCTCTGCATAATACCACCCCTTTTACTCTTCTAGTTTATCATATCATATAGAAAAAAGAAATAATTCTAGTGTTAAATTTTGTAATAATATGTCAATAAATGCTAGTAATTTTACATTTATTAATATATACTTTTATTGGAGGATGTTTTATGAAAGCAAAAGTTGATAAAGACCTTTGCATTGGTTGTGGTGCTTGTCAAGCTATAGTGCCTGAAGTATTTGAACTAGAAGATGATGGACTTGCTCATTGTAAAGTAGACACTGTTTCTAAAGACAATGAAGAAGACGTTATTGATGCCCTAGAAAGCTGCCCAACTGGTGCAATTGCTACTGACGAATAAAAAAAGAGCTATCAAAAAATTATTTTGAGCTCTTTTTTTCGTTTAATAATACATATAATTTACTTACTTCTTTAGGAGTTAATCGTCGATATTCACCTGAATTAAGTCCCTTTAAATCTAGAAAAGCAATACGCTCACGTTTTAGTTTTAGGACTTCATAACCAAGAGATGAAAACATATTTTTAACCTGATGATTACGTCCCTCATGAATGGTTAATTCAACAATAGAAGTATGTGTATCTTTATCTACTTTTCTTACCTTAACTCTTGCTTTACTCGTTTTAACATTATCTATTATTACTCCATTTTTTAAAGCTATAATATCTTTGGGAGTTAAAAATCCATTAATTTTAGCAATATATACTTTATCAATCTCATTTTTAGGATGCATCATATTATTAGCAAATTCTCCATCATTGGTAAGTAATAATACCCCTGTCGTATCATAGTCTAATCTACCTACTGGATAAATCCTTTTATCATCACTAATTAAATCAATAACCGTTTTTCTACCCTTGTCATCATTAGTAGTAGTTATTACTCCCCTAGGTTTATTAAGTAAATAATAGACCTTATCTTCTTTATTAATTTTAACTCCATCAACTACAATTTCATTATTATCCGATACTTTAAAACCTAATTCTGTAATAACCTTACCATCTACTTTAACTTTACCTGAGGTAATTAATCCTTCAGCTTTTCTTCGTGAAGTCATTCCACTTTCAGCAATTACTTTTTGTAAACGTTCCATCTCCATCACCTAGTGGAATTATACTCTTTTTTTTACCCAAATACAACACTAACTAAAATAATACTTATAATCACTGATAATAAATCAGTTAACAATCCTGCCCACATAGCATGACCTATCTTTTTAATACCAATTGATCCAAAATATAACGATAATACATATATAGTAGTATCAGTAGAACCTTGCATCGTTGCTGCTAATCTTCCAATAAAAGAATCAACACCAAACTTTTTGATTAAATCTATCATAACGGCAAAGGAAGCATTACCTGATATCGGTCTTATTATTGCCATTGGTAACACTTCAATAGGAACTTTTATCAAATCAAAAAAAGGCTTAGTAAATTCAAAGATTGTGTCTAATAAATTACTTTTTAAAAGAATATTAGTAGCAAATAACATCGCCACTAAATAAGGAAAAATAGATATAGACATTTCTAATCCTTCTTTAGCACCACTAATAAAACTATCATAAACGTTTACTTTCTTCTTTAAAGCATAAAGTATAATTAAAAGAACAACTACTGGTATTAAATAATTACCTAATTTAACTAAATTCATCTTTTCCTCCATATTTTATAGAGTATATTATCTATTATTAAAGCAAAAATAGTCGTTATAATAGTGGCCATAATAGTAGTAGATAAAATCATAGTAGGATTAACTGAGCCATATAAACTTCTTACGGCAATAATATCAGTGGCAATAATTGTAACTCCACTAGTATTCAAAACTAAAAAGGTTATCATACTACGTGTTGCCCTCTTTTTATCTGGATTAATATCATTCAAAGATTTCATTGCTTTTAAACCAAATGGTGTTGATGCATTATGAATACCTAACATATTGATAGTAAGATTAGATGCAATATACCCTAAAGAAGGGTGTCCTTTAGGAATATCTGGAAAAATGATTCTAAATAAAGGCGCCATAAAATTAGACAGTTTATCTAAAAGTCCTGCTTCTTTAGCAATATTCATAAGACCACTCCATACTATCATAAGCGGAAACATTGATAAGAATATATTTAATATTTCACTTGGTGAATTAATTATCTCATTATTTAAACTATCCACATTTCCACAGACAATTGAAAAGAGTATTCCCGCAATAATAAATACTCCCCATATTTTATTCATCATAATCGTCACCTAAATATTTTTTTAAAAAAGCTTTTTATTTTATCTATAAAACTTACTTTCTCTTTCATCTTTACTTTAACAAATATTGGCTCTCTATAAATTTCTTCATCATCAATTCTAACTATTACTTCCCCTACTTTATCATTATCTTTATAATCATCTAATTTTAATATTTCAGCCACTATATTAACTTCTTTTAATTCGCTATTAGAAAGAGGATAAGTAAAAGATTCTTTGACATAAATATCATCTTTATAAAAGTTGTCATCTATATCAAAATGATCTTTATCTATAATTAAATAATTCTTATAATTATTAAATCCATATTCATACATATCTTGGTGAGATACGTATTCATTGGGATCATTTAAAGTAACTGCTGTTAAGTTTAAATTATCTTTACTGGCGGTTGTAACTAAAGTTCTTCCAGCACTAGGGGTATATCCCGTCTTACCACCTGTTGCATATTCATACATCGACAATAATTTGTTACGGTTATGCCATACATAACTTTTTTTATCACTTTGCGTTGTATACTTTTTAGTACTAGTTATCTCTTTATATACTTCCAAAGTATTAGCATAACTAGATAAAACCGCCATATCATAACTCGTCGAATAGTTTTTTGTGACTTCATCTAACCCATGACAATTATGATAAACAGTATTAATCATCCCAATTTCCTTGGCTTTAGCATTCATCATTTCGACAAATTTTTCTTCCGTTTTACCTATATAAGTACCAATAACAATAGCAGCATCATTTCCACTTCGCAATAAAAGACCATATAATAAGTCTCTTAGAGATATTTTTTCTCCTAATTCGATATAAATATTAGAACCATACATCGTTAAGACCTCTTCACCTACTGTTACAATATCATCTAAATTACCATTTTCAATAGCAATAACTGCTGTCATGATCTTAGTAATAGAGGCGATTAATCTAGCATTATGAATATCTTTACTATATAGAATTCTTCCACTATCCATATCCATTAGTATAGCTGAAGATGCAGTTGTTGATAAAGCATATGTATTAATAGGAAATATAAAAAATAGCGCCATTATTCCTAGTATTATTTTCTTCATTTTGTCACCACTAAAAATATATGAAAAAAAGAACTAGATTAGTCCTTTTATTCATCAAAATAATTTATCTTCATAGCTTTTTTAACATTTTTTAAAGTAATACTTGCTTTCTCTCTTGCTTTTTTACTTCCTTCTTCTAATATCTTTTGAACTTCATCCATATGTTGTAAATAATATTCTCTTTTTTCTCTAATTGGTTCTAAGTATTTACAAATATTTTCTATCAATTGTTTTTTACAAAAGACACAGCCTCTTTCTCCATTTTTACATTCTTTACAAACTGTTTCTACTTCATCGCCACTAAATAATTTGTGATAGTAATAAACCATGCATTTGTTAGGATCAGCTGGATCATCTTTTCTTATTTTTTTAGGATCAGTTATGGCTCCCATAACTTTATCATGAATAACGCTAGGACTATCATTTAAGTAAATAGCATTTCCTAGACTTTTACCCATTTTTTCGTTACCATCTAAACCTTTTATTCGCGGATTTTTACCTAAAACAGCTTCAGGTTCAATTAAAGTTTTACCATAAATACTGTTAAATTTTCTTACTATTTCACGACACTGTTCAACCAAAGGAAGTTGATCTTCACCAACAGGAACTGCTTCACCCATAAAAGCCGTAATATCCGCTGCTTGACTTACTGGATAACCGACAAAACCATAGGTTACACTTTCTCCTTCATTACCGAACAAAGCTTTCTTTTGAGCAATTTCCGTTTTAACTGTAGGATTTCGATAAAGTCTAGCCATTGTTACTAAATTAGAATAATAAACAGTTAACTCAGCTATTTCTGGTATTGCTGATTGTAAAAAAATAGTAGACTTTTTAGGATCTATTCCAATTGATAACAAATCAATAGCAAGCTCATAAACATTTTTTCGCACCTTTTCAGGATTGTCAAAATTATCTGTTAAGGCTTGAACATCAGCAATTTCAAAATAACAGTTATATTCGTCTTGATACATAACCCATCTTTTACTAGCGCCAAAATAATGCCCAATATGCAAATTACCAGTAGGTCTTATTCCTGTTAATACTGTTTTTTTCATAGATTATCACTCCTGTTTTTCATTTTATCACAAATAATAAAAGAATTCTACTCATGTATAAAAAATGTTTTTATGGTAAAAAATAGTAACAAGGAGGAATTTTATGAAAAAAATTTTGTTATTCATCTCTATATTATTACTTTTAGTAGGATGTGAAAGTGTTATGAATAATCCAACCAAAAGAGTAGAAACATTTTTAAACAAATATCAAATCATGGATAGTGAGGTTTTAAAACAATTAGATGATACTTTAAATGGTGATGCTACATTAACAGATAAACAAAAAGAAAAATATCGCGATGTTATGAAAAAACAATACCAAAACCTTACCTACACGATTAAAGATGAAGAAGTCGATGGAAATGATGCAGTTGTCACAGTGGAAATAGAAGTATATGACTTCAATAAAGCGATGAGTGAGGCTGATAGTTATTTATTAGCGCATCAAGATGAATTTATGGATGAAGAAAACAACATTAGCAATGAAAAATTTATGGATTACAAAATTGAACAAATGGGAAAAATTAACGAAAAAGTTAAATATACTTTAGAATTTAATTTAACTAAAAATGATAGCAGATGGCAATTAAATGACATAGACGAAATTACTCGTCAAAAAATACATGGAATATATAATTATCAATAAAACCCTATAAATGGGTTTTTTATTGATAATATTTTTTTTAAATTGTATAATGTTGATGGGTGATAACATGGGAAAGAAAAATTCAAAAAAAATTCAACAGCAATTAGAAAAGAAGAAAAAGAAAGAACTAAAGAAAAGTAAAATTGATAAACTAAACTATGCCATAATAATATTTATTATGATTATCTTACCATTATGGCAAATTGTTCGTATTCAATTTATTAGTCTCAATCGTACCGATTTATATAATGACCTTCATGCAGGATATTTTTTATGGATTGCGGGAGCAGGACTCTTAATAACTTATATTATTAATTTAATTAAGAAACGTATTAAAATTGATAAAGTCGATTTAACTATATACTTTTTTATAATATCTGTTATTATATCGACAATATTAGCTGAAGATAAGAACTTAGCTATATTTGGTATCAATGATCGCTACGAAGGAATATTAACACTTATAAGTTATGCTTTAATTATTTTAACAGTGAAATCATTGCCATTTAAAAGAAGGTATCTAACTTTTATTAATATATTAATGATATTAGGTGTCGTTCAATCATTTACAGCCATTATACAATGTTTTGTAAGATCTAACTATATTTTAAAATTTTCTTTTTCGTTTATGGCAAATGCATTATGCGGAAATCCCAATTATCTAGGTAGTTACATGATGATAGAATCTTTATTAGCCATAGGGATGTACTTATTTAGTGAAAAATATAATAAAATGTATTTTGGATTAGCTCTTCTATTTGTCTTTTCTTTAATTTTAGCACAATCTTCTTCTCCATTACTTGGATTAGCTATTGGTCTATTATTTTTACTTATATATGTATTTATTCATTATAGAGATAAATTTACAAAAGCACTTTTAATTAGTTTTGCATCAGCGATAGTTGCTATTATTAGTATTTATGGAACTATATACATTTATACTGATGTATTTAAAATGCCTGTATACAAAAATTACACTATTAAAAGTGATATAACTCAGTTATTTAGTAAAATGATTGGAAAAGATGAAGGAAACGAAGAATATTACAAAAACATTGACTTTGGAGTACCAGACGAATTAAGAGATGAACTTATTACGGATCAATCATTCTACTCTAGTAGATTATATATTTGGAATGTTTCAAGTCAAATAATTAAAGAACATTTCTTCTTTGGATGTGGCCCTGATAATTTTGCACTTAACTTTCAAAAACATGAACCAATGTATATTGATAGAGCCCATAATGTTTATATCCATATCTTTGCCACTCTAGGTCTATTTGGATTTGTTAGCTATATGCTATTAATAGTGTTTACATTAGTAAAAGGAATATTTAGTAAAAATAAAATAACAATCGTTTGCTTTACCGCTTTCTTAGCATATATAGTACATGCTTTCTTTACTGTTAATGTTATTGAAGTAGTACCATACTTTTATATAATATTAGGTATTATATTAGCAAGTTACGATAAAGATGAAAAAATATATGATTAAATAAAAATCTACCGGCTTAGCTGGTAGATTTTCTCCCAAGCCTATAAGGCTGTCTGCAACTGCACGCTTTACAGCGCTCCGTGGTCTGTCATTTGCAGATTAATGCTTGCTTCCCGTAAACGGGTCTAACTTTTCTAATGTTAGTTGTTCTGCCATATGGTCTTCTCTTAATTGCTTATCTA
>CANQDV010000043.1 GCA_947593955.1 uncultured Bacilli bacterium
GTAATACTTTGAATATTATCTAATGTAGGTTCATTAATATAAGCAAATGAATCTGGTAAAATTTCATTAAATATTAATTTACCAACAGTAGTAACTAAGTATTTACCTTTTTGTCCTTCAGTAAATAATTTATGTTTAAATGAATCTACTGGTAGGGCAATTCTTGTATGAAGAGTCAATTCACGTCTTTCATATGCCATTAATGCTTCATTAGAATCTTTAAATACTCTTCCTTCACCATCAAGGCCTTCTTTTTCCATAGTTAAGTAATAGTTACCTAAAACCATATCTTGTGAAGGTGTTACAATTGGATCACCACTCTTTGGTGACAAAATGTTATTAGATCCTAACATTAATAATCTTGCTTCAGCTTGTGCTTCTTCAGATAATGGTACATGGACAGCCATTTGGTCACCATCGAAGTCAGCGTTAAATGCAGGACATACTAATGGATGTAAACGAATTGCTTTTCCGCCAATTAATACTGGTTCAAATGCTTGAATACCAAGTCTATGTAATGTAGGAGCACGGTTTAACATAACTGGATGTTCTTTAATAACATCTTCTACTACATCCCATACTTGTGGATCTCTATTTTCAATTAATCTTTTAGCAGCTTTAATATTATGAGCTATATCACGAGATACTAATCCATTAATTACATGTGGTTTAAATAGCTCAATAGCCATATCTTTAGGAATACCACATTGATACATCTTTAAAGATGGACCAACAACAATAACAGAACGACCTGAATAGTCAACACGTTTACCTAATAAGTTTTGACGGAATCTTCCTTGCTTACCTTTTAACATACTAGAAATTGATTTCAAAGGACGATTTCCGGCACCAGTAACACTTCTACCACGTCTTCCATTGTCAAATAGAGCGTCAACTGCTTCTTGTAACATACGTTTTTCATTTTGAATAATAATACCTGGCGCTTTTAAATCAATAAGTTTTTTCAAACGATTATTACGATTTATTACACGACGATATAAGTCATTTAAGTCACTAGTAGCAAAACGTCCTCCATCTAGTTGTATCATTGGTCTTAATTCTGGAGGTATTACTGGAATACAATCTAGAATCATCCATTCAGGACGATTACCTGATTTATAAAATGCATCTAATACATCAATACGTTTTAATAATCTTGTTCTCTTTTGTCCTTGAGCATCTTCTAATTCTTTTTTAATTTGTTCAAGTTCTTTTTCAAGATCAACTTTTTGTAATAATTCTTTTATGGCTTCAGCTCCCATACCAACACGGAATCCATTACCATATTTTTCATAATATTGACGATATTCTTTTTCTGATAATGTTTGCTTATTTTCCAAAGGAGCAATACCTTTATCTATTACGACATAACTTACAAAATATAATACTTCTTCTAGATCTCTTGGAGACATATCCAAAACTAATCCCATACGAGATGGTACACCTTTAAAGAACCAAATATGTGATACAGGAGAAGCAAGTTCAATATGACCCATTCTTTCACGTCTTACTTGACTACGCGTTACTTCAACACCGCAACGGTCACAAATAATATTTTTATATCTTACTCTTTTGTACTTACCACATGCACATTCAAAATCTTTAGTAGGTCCAAAAATCTTTTCACAAAATAATCCATCACGTTCAGGACGTAAAGTTCTGTAATTGATTGTTTCTGGTTTTTTTACTTCACCATAAGACCATTCACGAATTTTATCAGGAGAGGCAATACCTATTTTTAAGGCTTCAAACTTATTTACTTCTATCATTAGTCCTCATCCCCTTCCATAAAATCTTGTTCAAATTTACTTTCAAATTCTTTTTCAAAATCTTCATCGAAGTCATCTTCATCTTCGTCTTCTGTTTCTTCGTTTTCTTCATAATCACTGTTTTCATTTTCATGCGTTGGAATTGGCAATTCGATATCATCAGCATTACCAACGAAGTCATCTTTATATTCTTCTTCTTCGATTTGTTTTAGTTGTAATTCTTCATGTTTATCATTAATTATATTTATATCAAGACCTAAACCTTGGAATTCTTTCATAAGAACTCTAAAGCTTTCTGGAACTCCTGCTTGGTTAATTTCTTGGCCTTTAACAATTGCTTCATATACTTTAACACGACCGACAACATCATCTGATTTAACAGTTAAGATTTCTTGTAATGTATGAGCAGCACCATAAGCGTATAATGCCCAAACTTCCATTTCTCCAAATCTTTGTCCACCAAATTGAGCTTTTCCTCCAAGTGGTTGTTGTGTAACCATCGAATAAGGTCCTGTACTTCTTGCGTGTAATTTATCATCAACCATGTGATGTAATTTAATCATATACATAACACCAACAGATATCCTATTATCAAATGGTGTACCAGTTCTACCATCATATAGAATCGTTTTTCCATCTGGAGCTAGTCCCGCTTCTGCCATCATTTCTTCAATGTCACTTGTTTTAGCTCCATCAAATACTGGCGTAGCTACATGAACATTTAACTCTTTAGCAGCCATACCTAAATGTAATTCCAAAATTTGTCCTAAATTCATACGAGATGGAACACCTTGTGGATTTAACATAATATCAACAGTTCTACCATCTGGTAAATATGGCATATCTTCTTCAGGTAAAATAAGGGAAATAACACCTTTGTTACCATGACGTCCAGCCATTTTATCTCCAACTTGAATCTTTCTCTTTTGAGCAATATAAACACGAATTACTTTAGATACTCCTGCTGGTAATTCATCATTTTCTTTACGAGAGAAAATCTTAACATCATGAACTATACCATCTCCACCATGTGGAACTCTTAATGAAGTATCCCTAACTTCACGTGTCTTTTCTCCAAAGATAGCATGCAATAATTTTTCTTCAGAAGTAAGTTCAGCCATACCTTTTGGTGTTACTTTTCCAACAAGTATATCTCCCTCTTTAACTTCTGTACCTACTATTACAATACCATTTTCATCAAGATTTTTTCTTGCCTCATCACTGACATTAGGAATATCTCTTGTAATTTCTTCTGGTCCTAATTTAGTTTCACGACATTGCATTTCAAAATCTTCTAAGTGGATACCAGTATAAACATCATCTTTTACTAATCTTTCATTTAAAATAACTGCATCCTCATAGTTGTATCCATTAAATGTCATAAATGCAACTACGACGTTTTTACCTAAAGCTAATTCACCTTGATCTGTACTTGGACCGTCAGCAATTACATCTCCAGTTTCTATTTTTTCTCCAACTTTTACTATTGGTCTATGATGTTGACAAGTACCAGCATTTGACAATTCAAAGTTTGCTAAATGGTATTCATCTTTTCCACCTTTATTTTTAATAACAATTTTTCTTGCATCAACATAATCGACAATTCCATCAGCTTTAGCTACTATAACTGCCCCTGAATCTTTAGCAGCAATATATTCAACACCTGTACCAACAAGTGGTGCTTCAGCTTTTATTAATGGTACTGATTGACGTTGCATGTTAGCACCCATCAAGGCACGAGTAGCATCGTCATGTTCCAAGAATGGAATACAACTAGTTGTAACTGCTACTACTTGTTGAGGAGATACGTCAACATAATCTACTTGTTCAGGTTTTACTAAAATATTCTCTCCTCTAAATCTAGCAGGTACTTCCTCTTCTATAATCATATTATTATCATCAATTTTAACAGTTGCAATGGAAATAATAACATCATTTTCTTCATCTGCAGTTAAATAATCAACTTCATCAGTTAAAACTTTATCTTTAACTCTACGATATGGAGTCATAATAAATCCATATTCATCAACTTTAGCATAACTTGCAAGAGAAGTAATAAGTCCTATATTTTGACCTTCTGGTGACTCAATTGGACAAATTCTACCATAATGTGATGGATTAACGTCACGAACTTCCATACCTGCTCTATCACGTGAAAGACCACCTGGTCCTAAAGCTGATAAACGTCTTTTATTAGTTAACTCAGCAATTGGATTAGTTTGATCCATAAATTGTGATAATTGGCTACTACCAAAGAATTCTTTCATAGCAGCAGTAATTGGTCTTATATTAATTAATGTTTTAGGTGTTACTTCTTCCATTTCTTGAGTAGTCATTCTTTCACGAATAACACGTTCCATACGAGAAACACCTATTCTAAATTGATTTTGTAATAATTCACCAACTTGACGAATACGACGATTTCCTAAATGGTCAATCTCATCAAATTGTCCAATACCTTTTAATAAATTTAAATAATAAGATACTGCAGCATATAAATCAGGTATAGTTAATCTCTTTACTTCTGTTGTTTGATCATTTCCTATTAACGTAATAATCTCTTTTTTGTTAGCAGGATTATATATTTTAACAGTTTGAATCTTATTTAAATCATCTAAGTCAGTATTAATTGTAACTTCTTTTACATTATATCCATTTTCAAATATAGGTTTTAATTTATCTAAAACTTCTTTATTTACTAAACTACCTTTTTCTACTACAGCTTCTCCGTCAACTTTTATATCTTCGGCAATTGTTTGATTAAGTAATCTATCTAATACATTTAATTTACGATTAAATTTATAACGTCCAACACGTGCCAAGTCATATCTAAATTCATCAAAGAATCTCGTAATAATTTGGTTCTTAGATGAATCTAGGGTAGCTGGTTCACCTGGTCTTAATTTTTCATAAATTTCAATTAGTGCTTCATCGGTATTTCTAGTTGAGTCTTTGGCAAGAGTATTTTCAAGATATTCATCTTGTCCAAATAATTTAATGATGTCCTCATCACTAGATAAACCAAAAGCACGTAATAACGTTGTTAATGGTACTTTCCTAGTACGATCAATTCTTACATATAAAACGTCTCTAGCGTCTGTCTCAAACTCTAGCCATGTTCCACGAGTAGGAATTATTTGTGATGTAATTGAAGGTCTTCCACTTTTATCTATTTCCTTATTAAAATAAACACTTGGTGACCTTACTAATTGTGATACAATTACACGTTCTGCCCCATTAATAACAAAAGTTCCACTTTCGGTCATAAGAGGCATATCACCTAGAAATATTTCTTGTTCTTTTACCTCTCCCGTTTCATGATTAAAAAGACGAACGTCTACCTTTAAAGGCGCCGCATAAGTTGTTTCACGATCTTTACTTTGTTTGATAGAATATCTTGGCTCATCAAAATGATAATCTCCAAACTCTAATGATAAAGTACCCGAAAAATTTTCTACGGGGAATAGGTCATCGAAAACTTCTTTAATACCTGTTTCGACAAACCATTGATATGATTTCTTTTGGATTTCTAATAAATCCTTTAATTCGTATGTTTTTTTGATTCTAGAAAAACTTCTTCTTTCACGGTGTTTACCGTATTTAACTATTTTGTATGCCACTCATTTCACCCCTATACCATATTTAATCAAAGAACATATTTACACAATCTAATAATACATTGCCAATTTATATTAATAGCACATTTTAAACAATATGTCAACGTAAAATACACTTAATTACAAAAAAACCTTTATTTCTACAAACTACATCAATTTTATAATATTTTTCTAACTCTTTCATTGTTGATTTAGCCCCTTGCTCTTTTCTTATAACTATATATAATACGCCATTTAGTTCCAAATAATCCTTAGCTCCCAAGACAATATCATATACGACTTTTTTTCCTGCCCTAATAGGTGGATTAGTAATAATAAAATTATATTTTTTATTTACATTAGAATAAACATTACTTTCATAAAATGTAACATGACTACATTTATTTAATTTTGTATTCATATTAGCCAAATGAAGTGCCCTTTTATTAACATCTATCCCCTCAAAAGAAGCATCTGTAACTTTTTCTAAAATTATATCTATAACTCCATAACCACAACCGACATCTAAAACATTTCCATGTATTTCACTTATAGGAAGATTTTCCAAAAGAGTTCGAGTTCCAAAATCTAATCCATTTTTAGAAAAAACTCCATTATCCGTATAAAAATAATATTCATTACCTAATATTTTAATTTTAATCGTCTTTAAATTACTTTTTAATTCTTCATTGTCAAAATATTGTCCCATTTAACCAATCCCTTTAAAAGTTAAAAGAGTTAACTATAAACTTAAATTTATAGCTAACTCCTTTCGTATTTTTTATATTACTATATTTTAAAAATAAAATCAATAGGTCTTTTTACTTTTCCACCCTTCATTTACAATAATTAGAAATTATTAAACACCCTAAACTTTTTATTTAATATTCTTCAATATGTAAACAGTTTAATAACTATTATTTATATTATAATTAATATTATTTTTGCCTTTCGACACCATAAAAGTAATAATTACCATCATCCAATTTCTTAAAAATATATTTATATTCTTGAACATCATCTGAATTAAAATCATAAGTATTTCCTATTGGTGTTTTGTAATATACATCGTAATAATATTTACGTCCTGTATTATCACCAATATAATCATAGAAAACAACCTTTTCATAAATTTCAATATGATCATTATATTTTTTTGCTTCTACAATTTCATTTTCATATCCTTCTAATGAACCTATTCCACACATAGCATCAAATTCATATATTTCTTCTTTTTCATTATATTCCATAGTTGATGGACACCCATAATAAAAATCCCCATCTTGATAATTACTCATATCTCCAAAAACTTCTTTATATATATTTTTTAAATATGATGCTTTAAAACTCCCTCTTTTATTTTTTATCGTTATGTATGAGTTATCTAATTTAGAAAATGCTAAATCCATTTTAAATTCTTCACCAATATCATCTATATAAAAACTATTTATAGTGTAATAAAGATTAGAATAATTACTTCCGATAAACAGAGGAGCATTCATATCTTCCCTAGTCAACAAGAAAAGTCTACGAACTTCTTTACCATTTACATCCATTTGCTCATAATCTGGTTTTTCTTCCTTTTGCTTGTTATAGTTAGTAAAAGATATAACACCAACAATTAATAAAATTACTATTGACAAGCTTAAAACAAAAATTACAATATTTCTAATATCCATCTTTTTGTTCATCCTAGCCACCTCTATTATAGATAATACATTATTTTTTCCTATTTTACAAATATTATTTAATTAAATAATAAAAAAAGAACATTACTGCTCTTTTTTTTATGAATTTATTTTATTTCTACTTCTGCTCCAGCTTCTTCTAGCTTAGCTTTAATATCGTTTGCTTCTTCTACAGAAATACCTTCTTTAACAGCGCCACCATTATCAGCGATATCTTTAGATTCTTTTAAACCTAATCCAGTAATTTCTTTAATTACTTTGATAACGTTGATTTTAGCAACTCCAGCATTAACTAATGTTACAGTAACTACACTTGGTGCATCACCTTCACTAGCAGCACCTGCTGGTGCAGCTGCTACAGCTACAGCACTTGGATCTACTCCAAATTCCTCTTTCATAGCATCTACTAATTCTTTAATTTCTAAAAGGTTCATTTCTTTTAAAGCACTTATAAATTCATCTCTTGTTAATTTAGCCATTTTATATTCCTCCTTATTTTAAATTATTTTTCTTCTTTTTGTTGTGCATAAAGATCTAAACAAATTGATAAATCTCTTGCAATTCCCATCATTCCACCTGCTAACATTGTAAGCAATCCTTCTCTTGATGGAATTGTTGCCAAAGTATCTAGTTTGCTCTTATCAGATACTTCACCATCAATAATACCTACTTTCAATATTATAGCTGGATTCTTTTTAGCAAATTCTGATAAAACTTTAACTGCTGATATTTGATCTTTACCATATGCTAAAGCACTAGGCCCAACCAAATTCTCATCAACATTAATATTTAAATCAGATAAAGCTCTTGCCATTAAAGTATTTTTATATACTTTGTAATCAGCATCGTTTTCTCTTAAAGCATGTTTCAATTCTTTTGCATCGTTATCTGTTATACCACGATAATCAAATAATATTATAGCTGCACTATTCTGAACACGTTCTTTAATTTCATCAACGATTTTTTGCTTTTTAGCCAATATTTTCTCGTTTGCCACTTATAGCACCTCCTTATATATTTCAAATGCCACAAATAAAAGCCTTTACATCATAGACATAAAGACTTTATAAACTAAATAAAGTTAAGTCCTCGGTAGGATTTATTTTGATACCTACTGTCTATGGCACTTACAAATCAATTTGTATTATATATTATCTCCTACTAAATGTCAAAAGAATTTGTAATTATTTTAATTCCTGGTCCCATTGTAGTAGAGATAGAAATATTTTTTATATAATCACCTTTTACAGTTGAAGGTTTAATTCTTACAATCGTACCCATAAAAGATTCTAGGTTTTCTAATAATTGTTGTTCAGTAAATGTAGTATTACCAATAATTCCATGAATATTACCAAATGTATCAGTTCTATATTCAACACGTCCAGATTTTACATCACTTACTGCTTTTGCTACATCAGTAGTAACTGTTCCTGTTTTAGGGTTAGGCATTAATCCTTTTGGTCCTAAAAATCTACCTAACTTACCAAGAAGTGGCATCATATCAGGAGTTGCAATCATTACATCAAAATCAAACCAATTCTCTTTTTCGATTTTTTCTAACATATCAGTATCACCAACATAGTCAGCTCCAGCTTCTTTAGCTTTAGTAGCATTTTCTCCTTTAGCAATAACTAATACTTTTTTAGATTTACCAGTTCCATTTGGCAATACTATTGCTCCTCTTAATTGTTGATCAGCTTTTTTAGTATCTAAATTTAATCTAACAGCAATTTCTACTGATCCTGTAAATTTACTAACAGAAGTTTCTTTTACTAATTTTACAGCTTCTTCTTTAGTATATGCTTTACCTTTTTCTATTTTTGATAAAGCTTCAATATATTTCTTACCTCTTTTTTTCACTTTAATTCCTCCTTATGTGGTATATATGGAAGCGTAAGCGGACATCCTCCCACATAGGTTACCATTATTTTATTATTCAGAAACTTTGATTCCCATGTTGCGAGCAGTACCCTCAACAATTTTCATAGCATCTTCTACTGTATAAGCATTTAAATCAGGTAACTTAGTCTCTGCAATTTCTTTTAATTGCGCTTTCGTAATAGTTCCAACTGTTTCAGCACTTCCTTTAACAGATCCTTTTTCAATCTTTGCTGCTTTCTTTAATAAGAATGCTGCTGGTGGAGTTTTAATTACGAAATCGAATGTTCTATCTTCATAAATAGATATTTCTACTGGTAATACGTCTCCCATTTTATCTCTAGTTGCATCATTATATTTTGTACAAAATTCTTGCAAGTTAATTCCTGCTGGTCCTAAAACCGTTCCAACTGGTGGCGCAGGTGTAGCTTTTCCAGCTTGAATTTGTAATTTGATTTTTTTGATTGCTTCTTTTGCCACGAAAAACACCTCCTATAAATTTTAGTTTTCGCGAGTGGTCCTAATAGCTAGTCCGCATTTATTAGCTTTTTGCCTCCCACTTTTTTGTCTATATATAAATCAAATATAGCGCTTCAATATTAACATTATTTTCACAAAAAATCAATAATTATTTGTATTTTTTATATTATTTTCATAATAATTATATTGAATTTAAAGCTTATTATTAAATTATGCTACTTCAATTTGTGATAATTCTACTTCTACTGATGTTTCTTGACCAAATAAATCAACATTCAATTCTAATTTTTGATTTGGCATATCAATTGAAGAAATAGTTCCAAACATACCATTAAATGGTCCAGAAATAATTTTAACTTTCGTTCCAACTTCAAGTTCTTTATCGGATTCAAATCTACTTATACCCATATTTCTAAGAATATTGTCTACCTCATATGGTTGTAATGGTGTTGGTTTAGCACCTTTTCCACTTGAACCAATAAATCCAGTTACACCTGGTGTGTTTCTTACTACATACCAAGCTTCATCAGTCATAATCATTTCAACAAGAATATATCCTGGAAACATTTTTTTTATTTTTTCTTTTTGAACACCATCTTTTACTTCTATTTCTTTTTGTTCAGGTATTACAATTCTAAAAATATAGTCTTTCATTAAAGAGTTAGCTTTCATTTCTAGCTTCTCTTTTACTTTGCTTTCATGTCCTGAATAAGTATTAACTACATACCATTGTTTGTCCATAATTAGTCACCTCTTATAAAGATTTTAATAATGCCATTAATAACTCAATGACATAGAAGAATAATGAAAAAAATATAACAAAAACGATTGTCGCAATTGAATATTTAATCATTTCTTTTTTAGAAGGCCATTTTACTTTTGAAACTTCTTTAATAACGGATTTAATCCAATTACTTATTCTCTTTAAAATACTAGGTTTTTTTTCTTTTTTCTTAGAAACATTAGTTTTCTTTGTTTTTTTTGTTATTTCGTCCTTTTTCTTTACATTTTTAGTCTTTTTCACCATTTTTAATCCCCTACCTTATTAAACCAAAATAAAAACACTTTTCTGTGTCACTTATAAAATAACACAGTTGCGTTTTTAAGTCAACTTATATTAACAATTTTTTTATTTTAAAGTATATATAATTCTATTAATTACTATTAACACTATTCTTAATCTTTTCTATTTCTTCTTTCATAGTATTTATTATCTTTAGTAAAAATTCAGTATTATCATTAACATTATTATTAGAACTACCAATACTTTTATTAGGGGATACTACAACTACTTGTGATGAATATGTCTGTATGGTAAGTCCTACTAATTGTAACCAATTGGCAATACTATTTTGTTCTTCGCTATTTAATTGATTAGCTAAAATTATTCCAATCAAATAAGCAATACCTGTAAAAGAATAAGGATCAATATCAAATAATAATTTTTTCATATTTTACAATTATATTATATGAGTTCTCGAAGATTAAATTACTATGTCTTTATAATGTATGGATTATTTATAGTACCATTTTGTTTAGTATCAGTTATTTCAATATTTGAAATTAAATTTATTACAGGTCTTACAGCGATTGCAAAGAACACAGTTGTATCATTGAGACCACCATCAAAACTATAATCAACCGCTTCAATATAACCCCTATAGGCATAAAAACCTAATGGGCTCATTGTCCAATAGGTACTTCCCGAATATAAATAGTAACTATTATTATACAATTTATATACTCCTCCTGCATATGCCATTTCATCAGCGGTTATTAAACCTACTTTATAAATTGAAGCTTTATTACCCTTGTTATTGTTTACTGTAAATAAATCATTAGAAGAGTTTGAACAGAGAAAATGCGGTGTTTTTTTAGAAACTAATCTTTCATATGCTCCATAATTTGTTTCTTCAATTCCAAAACCTTTTCCAGTAGAGTTACTTGCTAAACTCCTGTCATTACAAAAACCAGTGTCTGCTATATAAGTGTCATACTTTAGTAAGCTCTTTTCGTACCAATCTTCTAATTTTGTTTTAATATAGGAATCCTCTTCATTCGCATGAGCTTGGTCATATGTTGTTGACCAGTATCCTGCATGGGCTTCTCCTCCCCATAGTTGATAATTATTTCCATTTTGTTTAGTATCTTTTATTTTTATCATACGACCATTACATGTTGTACTTTGATTAGCACAAATATAATAATTAAGGAATTTGTCACTATAGTAACCGTCTACTACATCAGTCAAAGTATATACCCCTGTTTTGGTATCAAAGGTATACCCCTTTCCCATCTTTACTGTTCCTGTAGCAGTGAAAACACCTTCATTGTTAAAATTATAGTAACCATCTTTATAAGTGGTTGGTTTACCATACATATAACCAACAAAAGCATTATCTCCTATCATTGAATTAAAAGCACTATTTCCTATGGTTGCTTTACTTCCCGTGGCATCAGCACTCTCTCCTTGATATATTAAACGAATACTTCCATCTTCATTTATTCTTATTATTCTCCAGTAATATCCTCCAAAATAAACATAGTTATTTTTAACATCTCCTCTAAAATAATACGTTATTCTATTATCTTCTGTATTCTTACTTGTATAATATAATCCTTTCCCATTACTATCACTACTTATTTGTGAGAAGTTAATGTTTGTGTCTGGTCTCTCTTCATTATCATAAAGTATCTTTTGTGATAATCTTGTTGGTACTATATCTAGATTATTACTTGGTACATTACTTCCTGTATCTTGTATATAATTTATTCCAATACTTAA
>CANQDV010000044.1 GCA_947593955.1 uncultured Bacilli bacterium
AACCTTACATCTTTATTATAATATATTTTTATCAAAATAAAAAGACTGTTTTCAAATTTTACTTTGTCAACAGTCTGTAGTTTTATAGAATAATATAAAACTTTTTTTATGAATTAATATTTGGTAATACTAAATATAATATAAATGAATTAAAATGAAATGTAAAAATTCATTTTTTTCTTACAAATTTGTAGTGTTACTTAATAATTTAATATGATATAATTATTATAAACATAGGAGGATAAATGAAAAAAACGATTAGAGATTTTGATTTATTAAATAAAAAAGTTTTAATTAGGTGTGATTTTAATGTACCTATAAAAGAAGGTAAGATAATAGATGATAACCGTATAGTATGTAGTCTTCCAACAATTAAATATGCAATAGAAAATGGTGCCAAAGTTATACTATTTTCGCATTTAGGAAGAGTTAAAACAGAAGAGGACTTACAAAAAAATGATTTGCGTCCAGTAGCTAAGAGACTACAAGAATTATTGAATAAAGATGTTGTTTTTGTACCTGTTACAAGAGGTATGGAATTAGAAGAAGCTATAGCAAAAATGCAATCTAGTGATGTCCTTTTAGTACAAAATACTAGATATGAAGATTTAGATGGTAAAAAAGAAAGTGGTAACGATCCAGAACTTAGCAAATACTGGGCATCTTTTGGAGATATCTTTATTAATGATGCCTTTGGAACTGCTCATCGTGCGCATGCTTCTAATGTTGGAATAGCTAGTCACTTACCTTCAGGTGTGGGATTTTTGATGGAAAAAGAATTAAAAGAGCTATCTCTTTTAGATAATCCAGAGCATCCTTTTGTAGTTATATTAGGTGGAAGCAAAGTAGAAGATAAAATAGGCGTTATAAAAAATTTAGTTAATGTAGCAGATAAAATTTTAATAGGTGGAGGAATGTGTTTTACTTTTTTAAAGGCTAAAGGTATAAACGTAGGTAAATCAATAGTAGATACTGAAAACCTTGAATTTACTAAAGACATTCTTGCTAATTATAGCGTAAAAATCGTATTACCAGTGGATGTAAAGACTGCATTAGAATATTCAAATGATTCTTCAAGTAGAGTTACTGATATTGAGAATATATCTGATAATGAAATGGGATTAGATATAGGCCCAAAAACTATCGCAGAGTTTTCTTCAATTTTAGACAGTGCTAAAGTAATATTTTGGAATGGGCCACTAGGTGTTTATGAATTTTCAAATTATATTGATGGAACTAAAAAAATATTAGAAAAAGTATCATTAATAGATGCTAAAACAATTTTAGGTGGTGGCGATATAGTTGCTGCAAGTAGCGAATTTGGATATAAAGAAAAAGTTACTCATGCTTCTACTGGCGGTGGAGCTACTCTTGAATATATAGAAGGAAAAGAATTGCCAGGAATAGCAATTATTAACGATTTAAACTAATAACATGAAGTATTTAGAAAATATTAGAAAAAATGCAGTTATATTAATAGGCATCTTAATTATTGTTTTATACTTTGTTTTAAAAGATGATTTTAAATCTATTATAGATACGCTGTTGAAAGCCAATTTAATATGGATTCTTATTGCTATTTGTTTTATAATTTTATATTGGCTTTTAAAGACTATGTGTTTATTTATGATTACTCGAGAATATTCTAAACAAATAAAATTTAAAGATATATTTAAATTAACACTTATTACACAATTTTTTAATGGAATAACTCCATTCTCAAGTGGTGGTCAACCTATGGAAGTATATTATTTATCTAAGCTTGGAATAAAAGCTACTAAAGGTACTAATATAATTCTACAAAATTTTATTTTATATCAGATGGCTTTAATTGTTCATGGATTGATTGCTATTTTCTTAAATTATAAATTTCATTTTTTTGAAGAGATATTTTTATTGAAAGAATTAACCTTAATTGGATTTGCTATCAATACTTTAGTAGGAATTGTTTTGTTATTTATAAGTTTTTCCAATAAATTTAATAGGGGTATTATTAAAATAATTATTAATCTTTGCTATAAAATTAAGTTGGTTAAAAATAAAGAAGATACTACGGAAAAATGGATGGATAGACTTAATGAATTTCATGATAGTGCAACTCTTTTAGTTAATAAAAAAGAATTGTTTATAAAAGGTTTTGTATATAATTTTTTAGGTCTGGCATTTTTCTATATACTTCCTCTGTTTGTAATATATGGAATGGGATATTTTGATATAAATGCCATTCAAACAATAACTTCTTCAGCATATGTATTGATTATTGGTTCGTTTGTACCAATACCAGGAGGAAGTGGAGGTATTGAATTTGGATTTACACAATTCTTTGGAAATTTTATAAAGGGACCTGTTTTAGCAGCTAGTCTTCTAGTATGGCGATTTATTACTTACTATTTAGGAATTATTTTAGGAGCTATTGCAATTAACTTTTTTAAAGGGGATGTAAAGAAATGCGAATAGGATTGTTTACGGATACTTATCCACCATATATTAATGGTGTATCGACTAGTGTATGTATGCTTAAAAGAGCATTAGAGAAAAAAGGGCACCAAGTATATGTGGTAACTGTTAATAATGATAGTTTAAAATATAAGATTGAAGAAAATAACACGGTAATAAGAATACCAGGAATACCAACGGGAATTTATGATTATAGATTAACGGGTGTATATCCTTTAAGAGCCATGAATATTATAAAAAAATGGAATTTGGATATTATCCATTCCCATACAGAATTTGGAGTTGGAACTTTTGCAAGAATTATTGCTAAACAATTTAATATTCCATTAGTTCATACTTATCATACGATGTACGAAGACTATGTACATTATATTACACATGGCTATTTTAATAAATCAAGTAAAAAAATTGTGGAATATCTAACTTTATTTTATTGTGATAAAACTGCCAATGAATTAATTGTACCAACTAAGAAAACATATGACTTATTTAAAGAGAAGTATAAGGTAGATAAAAATATACATATAATTCCTACTGGTATTGAAATAGAAAGATTTTATAAAGAGAATGTCAATAAAAATAAAGTTGATCAGCTTAGAAAAAATTTATTATTAAAAGACGATTTTGTCATTGTTTTTGTAGGTAGAATTGCCGAAGAAAAGAATATAACACTTTTGATAGAGGCTCAAAAAGATTTAGTTAAAAAGCATAAAAATATTAAATTAATAATTATAGGTGATGGTCCTGATAGTGAGGACTATAAAAAGTTAACTAAAAAGTATAAACTTGATGATAATATTATTTTTACTGGTAAGGTACCATGGGAAGAAATTCCTTGCTATTATCAATTAGCTAGTGTTTTTGCAACAGCTTCCACTACAGAGACACAAGGTTTAACGGTTATTGAAGCGATGGCTGGTGGAGTTGCGCCATTATGTATAGATGATGAAAGCTTTAGAAATGTTGTTATTGATGATTTAAATGGAAAAATATTTAAAAATAAAAAAGAATATATAAAAGATGTTTTAGATTTATATGATGATAGAGTTAAATTAAGTAATTTATCAAGGCAAGCAAGACTTAATGCCGAAAGGTATAGTTCTAAGTACTATGCTGAAGGAGTACTAGATGTATATGAGCATGTATTAGGTAACAAGAAAGATAAGTCTAAAATAACAGATATTTTTAAAAAATTTAGGAGAAAATAATATGAAATTAATTGTGGGAAATCAAAAGTCGTATTTAAGTAGTACTGAAATAGATATATTTATAGAAAAACTTAGTAATATTCAAAGAAAAGATAATGTGTTAATATGTCCTAGTTCTATTTATATAGATAGGTTTGTAAGTAGTGGCTTTGTAACTGGTTGTCAAAACGTTTCTAAATATAAAAGTGGTGCATATACAGGAGAATTATCGGTAGAGCAAATCAAAAGTGTAGGAGTATCTTTTGCAATAGTTGGACACAGTGAAGTAAGAAAAAACTTTAATGAGTCTATAATAGATACTAATACTAAAATAATTAGATTGTTAGATGAAGAAATTGTTCCAATACTATGTGTTGGTGAATCTAAAGAAGAACGTGATGAAGGACGAGCAAAGGATATTGTTTTGGAACAGATTGAAGGTGCTTTTGAAGATTTATCCCCAGATCTTGTTAAAAAAGTTTTAATTGCATATGAACCTATATGGGCAATTGGTACTGGTGAAATACCAACTAATGATGATATTCAAGATATGGTATCTAGTATTAAAGAATATCTTATAGATAATTATGATGTTTCAGGAATAATACTATATGGTGGCAGTGTAAATAACGAAAACATCGATGAATTAAATGAAATAGATAATATAGATGGATATTTAATTGGTGGCGCTAGTACTAAAGTATATGAATTCTTACAAATTATCGATAAGTGTGAAAATTAGCAATATATAGTTATTGCTTTTTTTTAGATAAAATTCGACATAATTTTACAAAACTAGCTAATATTTGCTCTATATAAAGATAGAAATTTGTAGTATAATAAGTCTTGCATGAAGTAAGAAAGGATAGAATATGAAAAACATTAAAGTGCTTATGATTGACGATAATGTAGAGTTAATCAAAATGGTAAAGGAGTATTTTAGTGATCATGCTAGTATTGATATATCTTTAGAAGCCCATGATGGTATTGAGGGTATGAAGTTAATTAAAGAACATCAAAATGATTACGACGTAGTAATTTTAGACTTAATAATGCCAAAGAAAGATGGATTATCTGTTTTGCAGGAAATGAATGATGCTAATATTGATAAAAATGTCATTGTTTTAACATCATATAATGCCAGCGATATGATAAGAAAAGTTTCAGAAATGGGAATAAAGTATTTTATACTTAAACCTTTCGAATTAAGTGATTTAGAGAAAAGAGTATTAGAATGTGTTGAAACATCAAGTCAAACTAATAAATCGATAGATGTTTATCACAATAATTTACAAATTTCAATTACAAAGATATTACATGAATTAGGAATCCCTTCACACATAAAAGGATATCAATATATCAGAGAAGGTATTGCTATTCTCTATGAAAAACCAGAAGTAATTGGTGGAATTACAAAGGAATTATATCCTGATATTGCTAATAAATTTGAGACAACAGTATCACGAGTTGAACGTGCCATTCGCCATGCTATCGAAGTAAGTTGGAATAGAGGTAATTGGGATTTGATGGAAGAAATATTTGGTCATAGTGTTGATATTGATAAGGCCAAACCAACTAATTCAGAATTTATCGTAACTGTTGCTGATAAATTACGTTTGGAATTTCATCAGACAGTGCTTATGTAATAAACAAGTTGTCTTTATGGCAACTGTTTTTTTAACCAGCTATTTTACACTGTATTGACTATTATAATAAAAGATATTATAATTAAATTGTATATAATTGCTATGGGAGGTCATTTTATGGAACGAAAAATAAATAGTTATTTAAAACGTTGGAAAAAAGATGTAACCAGAAAACCATTATTAATATATGGTAACAAGCAAGTAGGAAAAACTTATACAGCATTAAAATTTGGTGAAGAAGAATACAAAAACGTGGCCTATTTTAATTGCGAAAATAATTTAGAATTATTGAATATATTAAGAAAAGAGAAAACAATTGACAAGATTATAATGAAATTATCTCTTTTATCTAATGAAACAATAATGACAAATGATACCTTGATAATATTTGATAATATTGATGATGTTGATATTGTTAATGGATTGAGGGTGTTTGGTAAATTTGGTAACAATTATCATATTATTATGATAACGTCTAAGAAAGAGAATTTAAATAAATTTAAAGGAGAAGAGTTCCATTATAAGGCTATGTACCCTATGGATTTTGAAGAATATTTGTTGGCAAGTGATAATGCACAATTAGTTGAATTTATTAAAACTTCATTTAAAAACAATACACCTATGCCTTTCCATTCCGTTGCTTTAGAATATTTTGATGAATTTATAATAACAGGTGGTATGCCCGAAGCAGTTAATATTAAAATAAGTGAAAAAAATAGTCTTTTATCTATCCCTGTATATGGTAAAGTACTAGATAGTTATAAAAAAGAAATAGGAATGTTAGATAATTTAATAGATATAAGTAGATGTAATGAGGTTTTAGACAGTATTCCTTTTCAATTACAAAAACAAAATCGTAAGTTTCAATATGGACTTATCAAACTAGGTAGTAGATCAAAAGATTATGATAAAGCCATTTCTTTTTTACATAATAATGGTATTGCGTATAAATGTTATAAAATAAGTGAAGTAAAATCACCAATTAGTAGTTGCAAAGATCCAGAGAGTTTTAAATTATATATGAACGATACTGGTGTTTTGTTTTATCAAATGCACTTAAATAGTTACAAATATTTAAATGATTATAAATTGAAAAATATTATATATGAGAATTGTATTGCTATTAATTTAGTTAATGCTGGGTATGGTTTGTATTATTATCAATCTGAAGGTAAAGCTGAAGTTAGTTTTGTTATACAAACAAGAGCAGGAAGAATTATACCAATTGAGTTGGTAGATAAAAATGTTTCTAAATCTAAAGCGTTAACGCTTTTTATGAATAAGTTTGGTATTAAAGATGCAATAAGGATAACAGAAGATAATTTTAGTATAAAAAAAGGTGTAAGATATATACCAATTTATGCTTTATTTTGTCTTGCTGATACGTTATAGGAGGGTTAATGAGAAAACGTGTTTTATTAACTATATTAGATGGTGTTGGATTAAGAAAAGAAGAGTATGGTAATGCTTTTTTACAAGCGAAAACTCCTAATTTTGATTATTTATGGAACAATTTTCCTCATGCTACACTTGAAGCTAGTGGTGAAAAAGTGGGTTTACCTATAGGTCAGATGGGTAATAGTGAAGTTGGACATATGAATATTGGAGCAGGAAGAATTGTTTATCAGCCACTAGAATTAATAAACAAAAGTATAGATGATGGAGATTTTTTTAGAAACGAAGAACTTTTAAACGTTATTAATCATACCAAAAAAAATAACTCTAAATTACATATAATGGGTCTCATTAGTGATGGTGGAGTACATTCCCATATTAAGCATCTTATGGCCATATTAGATTTGTGTAAAAAAGAGAACGTAAAGAGTTTATATTTACATTTATTTACTGATGGAAGAGATGTGTCTCCCACTAGTGCATATAGCTATATAGAACAAGTAGAAAAAAAGCTAAAAGAAATAGGTTTTGGTGTTATAGCAAGTGTATCTGGTAGATATTATGCTATGGATAGAGACAATAACTATGATAGACTTATAAAAGCTTATGATGTCATTGTTAATAACAAAGGTGAGAAGAAGGATTCTATTAAAGATTTTATAAATGAAAGTTATGCTAATAATGTTACCGATGAATTTTTGATTCCAACTCGATTTGTAGATAATGGCAATGTAGAACATAATGATGGTATTATTGTTTTTAATTTTCGACGTGATCGTTTACGTGAGTTATTCACAGCTATAACTAATTCTGAATTTAATGATATGCCAGTAACTCGTTTACAAAATGTAAAAACGGTAACTATGATGCCAGTAGTAGATTCAGTTAAAGCTCCATATGCTTTTGATAATCCAAATTTAAAAAATATATTAGGAGAATATTTATCAGAGAGAGGCTTATCACAATTAAGAATTGCTGAAACAGAGAAATATGCTCATGTTACATTTTTCTTTGATGGTGGAAAAGAAGAGGACTATCCAAATGAGAAAAAAATTTTAATTCCTTCTCCTAAAGTTGCTACATATGATTTAAAACCTGAAATGAGTTGTAATGAAGTAACGAATGCATTATTACCTGAAATAGGTAATTTTGATGTAATAATTTTAAATTTTGCCAATGGTGATATGTTAGGCCATACAGGAGTACTAGAGGCTGCTATAAAAGGTGTAGAAGTTATGGATAATAATTTAGGTTTAATTACTAAAAAGGCGGAACAAGAAGGATATATTTCAATAATCATTGCTGATCATGGAAATTGTGAGGAAATGCTAAATGAAAAAGGTGAAGTACTAACTTCACATACTACTAATTTAGTTCCATTTATTGTTACTGATACATCTTATAACATTAAAGATGGTAAACTTGCAGATATCGCACCTACTATTCTAAAAATTTTAGGATTGGAAATACCCAAAGAAATGACAGGAAATGTTTTAGTTGGAGAACATAAATAGAAGAAGAGCAATCTTATGTTATGATTGCTCTTCTTTTATTTCATAAATGTACATATTTTCATTAAAATATTTTAGTTCCACTTGATATGTATCAGTATTATCAAGTGCAAGACTTGTAGCTATGTATTTAACACCTAGTTCTCTTAAATTTTCATATGTTAAAAATACATTTATTGCATCTCTATTTATAATATTAAAAGCAGTGTCATTACTAAGAATGATACATATATGGGCATAACGATTGTAAACCTCTTCATTCTGTAGATAAGGATCGATTTTTTTCCACAAGTCCATATTAGGGTAATAGTTTACAGTATTAATTGTTTTAGCTCCATTGGCAGCTATATAATTCTGTAACCAAAGTTCATTTAAAGTTATCCATTTAGCATCTTTATCATTAGCAACAATTTCTCTTACTTTTTTTGCAAATGGTTTTTCGTGCATTACGCTAGTACCTTGAGAAATTGGATTAACATCAAAAACACTAATAAAATTTATAATTAAAAGCACTAACAAGCAAATAACTTGTTTTTTCTTATCAAAAATCATACCTCCGACACTAAATAGAATTATTATTACTATTAATAGCAAATAATAATTACTATAATTCTGATTCATTACTTTAGATAAAAATATAGATGTTATGGAAATAATAACTATTAAACTAATTTCTTTATTGTTTAATTGAAAATCACTTCCAAGTAATAAAAATAAAAGTAAAAGACTTATGTAACTAATAACTAAATTAACTCTTGAAAAATGAAAAAACGATGAAAAAGTATATTGATAAATAAATTCAGGTAAAGGTATTGTTACTATAATTGTTAATAATATCGTATAAATAGAAAGATATAATATAGTTTTATTTTTAAATTTATTTTTAAATAAATAATATATAGATAATATAACTGGTAAAGGAAAAAGTGATATAAAGTTAGATATTTCACAAGTATTATTGTAATCAAAATAAGAAAAATAGTTTAATAATATGGATAATGGCCAATTAAAGATTTGTTTTAAAGGTATGTATTCTTTTTCGTAATTAACAGGGTATTTAGTCTGAAGTATCGATGTGAAAGTATCTTTACTTAGATAAAAGATTCGAATACCAATAAAAGCCACTATAAATAAGAATATTACTATGCCAATGATATCACTTTTGGTAATAGATTTTAAATTTTTAAATAAAATTTGAATTTCAATAATAGCAAACACAATAGCAAAAGGTATTGACCAAGACGGATATAAAGTCATACAATAATTTAGAAAACTAATAGCCATGCCTATTGCAATCAAATATTTGATTTTATTGTTTTTAGTTATAAAAAAATAATAGAAAAGCATAACTAAAAGTTGACCATAAAGTAATATTTCAACTATCATAGAAGAGTACCACCAAGCAATAGGTGGAGAACATATGATAATTAATGAGTATATTAAAGATATTAATTTTTTCTTTTTACTTAATATCATCATAAACTCAAATGATACAATAAATAGACCTAAAAGACGTCCCCACCAAAATATTGATAAGCCATATTCTTCGCCAAAAAATAGATATCCTATTTTACTAAGCCAACTTATTTGAACGATATCTTTAACTGGACCGCCATAGGTAATAAACATATCAGTTTTTTCTCCTCGTACTATTGGAGAGAAATAGCTAAAGTTAGAATTATTAGATAGTTGACTAAGAGTAATAGGAGTGGATACTGCCCACTCATCACTACGTATATCTTTTCCGTGGAAAAACAAAGGAGTATTATTTGGTACATTTGCACTAGGTTCTATTAAATTATTCCAAATATTTAATGATGAACCATGATATTTTCCTAATACTAAGATAATAAATATTATACCTAATATTAAAAAACGATATTTACATAAATACTTACCAGCTGTTTTGGGACCACTGATTATGAAAAAATCTACTAAAATCATTGGAATACTTAAAAAGACTATTTTACTAAAATTATATTCACAAAGTATAGTTATAAGTAATAGTGATAATAAAATAACAAAAAAACAAAAGACATAAGATTTTTTTAATTTTTTCATAAAGCACCTCATTTTATTAGAGTATATCGTTATTTGAGCAAAAAGTAAATTGGTTTATTGAAAAGAAATTTTATATAAGTTATAATGTGAAAGGGGATAATGTTTATGAATGCAATAATTTTAGCCGGAGGTTGTTCAACTAGATTATATCCATTAACTAAAAGCACTCCAAAATCACTTTTGTTATTTAATAATAAACCATTAATTGAATATACTATTGAATATTTAAAAGAAAAAGGTATTAATGATATAAATATTATAACGGGTTTCTGTGGTGATCAATTTGAATATTTAAAAGACAAATATGGTTGTCATTTAATTAATAATCCTTATTATAAAAAATTTAATAATATCTATTCTTTGTTATTAGCTAGTGATAAATTAAATGATTCATTTGTTATTGATAGCGATGTTTGCCTTTTAGATAATATTTTTCAAAAGCATAATAAAAGTACTTATTATACTGTTGTTAGGGAAAATACAAATAATGAATGGGCGTTACGACGTTTAGAAGATCGTATTATAGGTTTTGATATAACTAACGAAAGTAGACCGACTTTATTTGGAATCAGTTATTATATTAATAGTGATGCCAAAATATTAAGAGATAATTTAAAAAAAATATCTATTAGTGATTTAGAAAATCCACATTTATATTATGACAATGTTGTTTTTGATTCTTTAAATGATATTTATATGATTGAAACAAAGATAGATAGTGATAAAGTAGATGAAATTGATAATATAAATGATTACAAAAGAGTAGCTAAAAAGTTTGAAAATAAGCAATTATCTAAAAGAAAATACTTTTAACTATTTTTAAATATATGGTAGATAAAAAATAATAAATTACATAGCATGGCAATTAATATAGATAAACAAATACTAACAAGAGAATTAGATAATATTAATAAAGTTACTAAAATAATAAAACTTAATAAATATCCTAGTAAAATTGTTCTAGGCTTTTTTAAAATAACTAGAATATAATAACAAAAATTACTGATTAAGTTTATTTCTCCACTTATTATTAATATTAAAAAAGGCATATTATATTGTTTTATAGACACTTTAAATAAATAACTTAATAAAGGAATTCCTACATAATAACTTATTATTGTAAGGGGTACACAGATTAAAAATAATAATAAAAGATATTGGTTTATTTTTTTAATAAATAATTTTGAATTATTTACAGTATCTCTAAATACTAATAAAGTATTTTTAAAACAAAAGCTACTAATTAAATTAAAGAAAGAACAGGGTATAATTAAACAATTTAAAATATATTGTAAGTTATTATCTATGAATTCTAATTTTATTTTAGGAAAGAAGAACAGTGAAAACCATAAACAAGAACCAATTGTTAGAGGTATTAATTTTTTTAATATAGGAAGAATATTACAACAATTATGAAAGTTCAATTTTATTTGTTCTTTTTTTTTTGTCCAAATATATAACAGTAAGCAATAAATAATATTAAGAATCACGATAATAATAGTTGCTAGGAAAATGTTTTGTCTTAACCATATAATTACCGCAAATACAAATAAAGTTAAAAATGTTCTTATAAATAAAGATTTGGAAGCACCTAATAAATCGTTATGTTGATGCATATTTCCTTCTATTACTTCGATTATTGCTTCTATTACTTTTAGTAAAATAAATAGTAAAAAAATCATTAAATATGCGTTGTTTTGATAAATTATATAAAT
>CANQDV010000045.1 GCA_947593955.1 uncultured Bacilli bacterium
TTTAGATTCAACTTCAAATGAACAATATGTTGTTAAACATAGTAAGTTTTGTCAAACTTATGAGCCTTATGAAGTTAAACAATGTTCATGCGGCCAATCTGCAAGATATCTTCCAGTAGTAGAAACAAGATTACTTACACAAGTTGATGAAAATATTATTATAATGACATCTTGGGGTGCACCTGCAGTATGTTTAGCTGGTAGCTATATAGTAACTTATAATGCAGAAGAAAATGATTATAATACTTTAGAACAAGGTGCTTTTGACTCAACGTATATCAAAGAAAATCAACATACAAAGAAATTAAAAATTAATAATGTTTAGTGAAAAAATGGGATTAATTTCCCATTTTTTATTATTTTAGCAAAAAATTTGATATAATCAAATTAGAAATAGTAACAATGATATTAGGAAGAAGGAATTTAATGTTAAAATACGACGATTTTTTAAAGAATAATTTTATCGTAAATGAGTATTCAAAAATAGATAAAATAAACCCTTTTGCTTTTAGCCATGGGTTACAACATATTAATAATGTTTGCAATAATATGAAAGAATTATGCGACGTTCTTAAAATAGATGATGAAATGGAAGATGCTCTACTCATTGCTTGTGTTCTTCACGATGTTGGACAGGCGGATGGAAGAGATTCACACGGTTTAAAAGCTAAACTTATTACAGAAAAATTATTTTCTGCTGATTTAAAACAAAACAAATATTATGATGAAATATTGAATTCGATAGAAAGACATGATGATAAAAGCTTTGGTAATGAATCTTTATTTTGCTTGTTACTTAAATGTGCGGATACCTTAGATTTTTCTAAAAAAAGATTAGAACCAAATCATAGTGATTTATCTTTATATAGACCATGGGAAGATATTAATGATGTTATAATTAGGGTGAGTGATAATGAATTTATTATTAATATAATATCTAATGGTAATAAAACATTTAAAAATAATTTTATAAAAGAGAAATTCACTAGAAAAATAATCTCATCTGTTAAAAATCTTGCTAAAAAATTAAACTTGATACCAATTATTAAAATAGATGATAATCCTTTAAACTTAGATAACTACATAATAATTCATGGTAGTTTTGGATCGAAAGATGGTAATTGGTTCCCATGGCTAAAGAGAAAATTAGAAGATAAGAATTTACTTGTTGATGTTTCTCAAATGCCTGTTGGCGTTGGAATACAAAACTTTGAAAGTTGGTCTAAAGTTTTAGATGAATTAAAAGTAGATGAAAACACCACCATTATAGCTCATTCTATTGCACCTATATTTGTATGTAAGTATTTAATAACAAATAAAATTAAAGTTAAAAAATTAATATTTGTATGTGGATTTAATAATTATCTTGGCATAAATACTGATTTTGATGCAGTTAATAAACCTATGTTCATAGATAATTATAAAGATGTAAAAAAATATTGTGATGATATAATTTGTTATTATTCAGATAACGATCCTTATGTAAAATATGGTGTGGAAAAAGATTTTGCAGATATTATTTCAAATGAACAATATATTATTCATAATGGTGGACATATAAATAGTGAAAGTGGATATACAGAATTTAATAAAATATTGAAAGATTTATAATTATTTGTATTTAAAATAGTTGGTTATGACATTTAGGAGGTGTTACATGTATACTAAAGAGGAAGAGATTATTCATTTTTTGTTTATTGCATTTAATAATTTAAAAAGGAAAAAGGAAGATATTGACTTAGTATTTCATAGCATTATGGTTGGCATTATGTTGAAAAATATATCCTGTGATGAAGATACCGTTTATATAGGATATCTTCATGATGTGATTGAAGATACTAAATACACATATAATGACATATTAAATAAATTTGGAAAAAATATTGCTGATGGCGTACGTATTTTATCTGAAAATCAAACTATTAAAGATTATGTAGAACGAAAAGCAAATTTTGTTTCAAAATTAAGAAATGCAGATGAAAATATTTTATTAGTAGAGGTTGCTGATAAATTACAAAATTTAATTTCTGATTATAATTTATATTTAAAAAATGGTAAAAATGCATTAATTACCGAAGCAGATAATTTTGATAATTTAAAATGGTATTATTTAGAATTACAAAAGATTTTTAATGAAAAATTATCTAAGAATACCTTACTAGATAGGTTTAATAAAATGATAAAAGAGTATTTTTGTGATGAATAAAAATGACTATAGTCTTAGAAATTATTAAATTAATTTGAAAAAATGTATAAATTTAGGAGATATAATATATGAATATAAGTATTGATAAAGTAAAGATATTTGTTACAATTCCTATTAAAAATTTGAAGGAAGTAAGAGATGCAATTTGTAAAGCTGGTGCTGGAACAATAGGGACAAATTATACAGATTGCTCTTTTTTCTACAAAAGGCATAGGTACATTTAAACCAATTAATAATGCAAATCCATACATTGGTGAAAAAGATAAATTGGAATTTGTAGAAGAAGAAAAATTAGAAGTAATTTGTAATGTTGATAAAGTAAAAAAAGTTATATCAGTTCTTAGAGAAGTTCATCCTTATGAAGAACCTGCTATTGATATAGTTCCGCTTTTAGATGAAAATAGTTTTAAGTAAGGAATTAAGGTTAAAAATTAAAAATGTTATTATTCCAAATGATGGATTAGAAATTACTATTTAACTAAAAAAAATAAGAGGTAATAAATGATATATGTAATTAGACATGGACAAGTTGATACAAATATAAAAAAAGAGATAAATGGTTGGAATGAAGAAATACTTAATTCAAATTATTTATATTTTAATTCACAAGTACAAGATATTAGTAAATTTAAACAAGATAATTGTGAAGTTGTTTCTTATAAATGTGGTGATAATTGTGAGCAAAAATAAAATATATACAATTTTAATAATAATCATTTCCATTACAAGTGGTATTATATCTAAAGATTATTTTTTAGGAACTTTAATTCTTGCAAGTGGTCTTTTAAATGCTTATTATGCAAGTATAGGTAAAACTTATAATTATATATTTGGAGCGTTATATTGTTTATTGAGTTCTTATGTTAGTTATATTAATGGGTTATATGCGATGGCTATATTATCTTTAATTGTATATTTTCCACTACAAATTCAAGGATACATTAGTTGGATAAAGAAAAAAGATCATAATAATACAGTTAAAGTTAGAAAGTTTACTTTTAAAAATTCGATTATTATAGTATCTAGTTGTGTAATAGGTAGTTTTTTATTAGGGTTATTACTTGCTAAAATACCAACTCAACAATTAGCTTTTTTAGATTCTAGTAGTAATATTATTAATTTATGCGGAATAATACTTATGAATTTAAGATTTCAAGAATGTTGGGTAGTTTGGTTATTTAATAATAGTGTAGATTTGTTGATATGGTTAATCAGTTTTATTAATAAAGGTCCTAATTCATTAATGATGTTGTTAGTTTCAATAGGATACTTACTGATAAATGTATATGGTCTTATTAAGTGGTTTAAAATGGCTAAAAAAGGAGGAAAATAAATGAATTTAGAATTTGCAGGTAGATTTAATAGACCTGATCTAGTTATAAAAGAATTTAAATATTGGGTAGTGATAATAAGAGAGAATGTAGTTACATTAGGAAGTTGCATATTTATATTAAAAAGTGGTAAACAATTCTTTAAAGATGTTAGTGCAGAAGAAATGGCAGAGTTTAGTGATGTTTGTAAGTGGTTTGAAAATAAAACAAAAGAATTATATGGTGCAGAGAAGTGGAATTATTTAGCACTTATGATGAAAGATGAATTTGTACATTTTCATGCGATTCCACGATATTCTGCTAAATGTGAAAAGTATGGTATAATATGGGTAGATAAAGATTATCCTAGTGGAACAAAACTTGATAAAATAGATGTCGATAGCAACACTTTGTTAGAAATATTGAATGATATGAAAAAATAATAATATAGGAATAAAATATAGAAAGTGTTAAAGAATTAAATATTCCAATAGTAATTGTTAACACAGAAAAATATCTTAAAATAACATGGGACAGTTTACTTTTCTTGATGATTAGGAAACTTACAGAACTTTGTAGATACATCACGTAAGAATATATACTTTTAATAGAAATAGTTTTTGTTAATTTAAAATAAAGTTATTTCAAAACTATTAAACGAAAAAAAGTTAGTTGGGTAGCATTTATATATATAAAACTTTGACAAAAAGCAAACATAATACTATAATAATAGTGCTTTAAATGGGGGGAATAATATGAATAATGTAAAGATAAAAAGAAAATTAATCGAATTAGTTGCAAGTGGTGCAGTATTAACATTATTGTTATCCAGTGTTGCTTGTAGTAAGAAAAATGATGTTACTGAACCTGAGTCTATAAGTGAAGATAAGTACATCACTAATAATTTGAATGATATAGATCTTATTTTGTTTGAGGGCGGCGTTAATATTTGTACTGTAGAAGATTTACCTTTATATGAAAGTGAAAAAGTAGTAAAAAAATATTCTTTAGCTTTCTTAAAAGAAAATTTTCCTAATTTACCTATTGATGATAGCAAGATGTCAAAAGATAATATAAAAGAATTATGGAGTTATTTACAATTTGACTTTTTTGATGACAATGATTCAGAAAGGTTAAATTCTTTATTAGGTTATACTGATATTTATGACGATTTCTATTTATGCTATTCTAAAGAAGAAGGATATTATTATGATAATGATAGTTATTTAGCAGTAAGAAAAGGTAGTATAGAAGAGATTGTCGGTGAAAATGTTACTAAATTTATTGTAAATAGAGAAAGTGTCGATGAATTTGGTAATCCTATTCTAGTTCCATGTATCAGTAATTTTGATTTATATTTATTTGAAGTAAATAATTTAAGTAATAAAAATTTAGAAGGTAAAGCTAAACAAATAATAAAAGAATAAATAAGAAAAAAGAAAACAAAAGTTTTCTTTTTTGGTACAATAAAGTAGGTGATATGATGAAAATAGCAAATGATTGGAAAGATTATGAACTTTTAGATGCATCTTGTGGAGAAAAACTTGAAAAATGGGGAAATAATATATTATTAAGACCTGATCCACAAATTATTTGGGATAATGGCAATTTAATGGAAAAATATAAGAATATTAATGCCCGATATATAAGAAGTAATAAAGGTGGAGGACATTGGGAAAATTTTAAAGAAACGCAAGATAGTTGGGTAATTGCATATAAAAATTTAAAGTTTAACATTAAACAAATGGGTTTTAAACATACTGGTCTTTTTCCTGAGCAAGCTGTCAATTGGGATTTTATGATTGATAAAATAAGAAAAAGTAACAGAAATATTAAAGTTTTAAATTTATTTGCATATACAGGTGGTGCCTCTCTTGCTTGTCTTTATGCGGGAGCTAGTGTTGTTCATGTTGACTCTTCTAAAGGCATGGTTGATTGGGCTAAGGAAAATGTTAAAATTTCAGGACTAGCTGATAAAAATATCCGTTATATAGTTGATGATGTAATAAAATTTGTTAAAAGAGAAATAAGACGTGGTAATAAATATGATGCTATTATAATGGATCCACCATCTTATGGTAGAGGTGTCAATGGTGAAGTTTGGGATATAGAAAAAGATTTGTTTCCATTAGTAGAATTATGTAGTGAAATATTGAGTGATAATCCTTTGTTTTTTATTATTAATACATATACAACAGGTCTATCCAAAGAAGTATTTACTAATGTATTAAAATTAACAATTGGTAAAAAGTATAAGGGTAATATTTATTCAGAAGAAATAGGGTTACCTATAAAAAATAGTGATTTAATTTTACCATGTGGAATCTGTAGTAGGTATGAAAGTTATGAATAATTTAGAAATATTGTATGAAGATAATCATATTATTGTAGTAGTTAAACCTAGTAATATATTAAGTCAAGGTGATATTACTGGGGATAATGACATGTTATCAATTGTTAAAGAATATATAAAGGAAAAATATGATAAAAAAGGTAATGTTTATTTAGGACTTGTTCATAGATTAGATAGACCAGTAAGTGGAGTAATGGTATTTGCTAAAAGCAGTAAAGCAGCGAGTAGGTTATCTGATCAAATAAGAACTCATACTTTTAAAAAGAAATATTTAGCAGTTGTTAACGGTACTGATATTGAAGATAGTGGTGAATATGTAGATTATTTAGTTAAAGAAAATAATTATTCTAGTCGCGTTGTTGACAAAAAGAATGGTAAATATTGTAAACTTATGTATACTGTTGTAGAACGTAATAATGAATTAAATTTAGCACTTGTCGATATAGAATTAGAAACAGGTAGGCATCATCAAATAAGAGTACAATTTGCTTATCATGGGCATAGTTTATATGGAGATCAACGATATGGCAAAAAGGATTTAAACCAAATTGCCTTACATGCATATAGTCTTTCTTTTTTACATCCAACTACCAAAGAGGTTATGACTTTTATAAGATACCCAGAAAAAAAAGGAATATGGCGTCAATTTAAAAAATGTCAATCCAATGACAAGTAAGAAAAAGTGTTTGCAATTAATTTCTATTTTTGATATCATTGTTATAGGATAATAAAGGGAGATGAAAATATGAACATAAATGTTACAGATTTCATGAGTTTTGATTTAGAGTGGTTTACGACTTTACCAGGTATGTTAATTACTGGTGGAGTAGTTGTTTTGTTAATTGCCTTAATAGTTTTTATTGCATCTAATAAAAAAGGAAAAAAGAAGGCTCCAGAAGTTGCTGAAGTTGGAGCTGAAGTAAGTGTTCAACCCGTTGCTGATGTAAATACTCCAGTAGTAGATATGGGAAACAATTTACAAAATGATATAAATAATTCAATGCCAGTAGGATTTGGTAACCCAGTTCCTATGACTCCAGCAAGTAGTCCAGCTATGGAAAATGTTAATGGCAGTGTTTCAGAATTAAATAATAATAGTATACCAAGTATTAATAGTGGAATAAATAATTTTGCAAGTACACCTGTAGATACTCCTGTAGTTTCAAATACTAATGATACAATTCCGTCAATTAATAATAATGTAGCTGAGCCTACAGTTAATACAGAATCAAGTTATACTGCTGCCAATAATTTAAATAATAATTTTTCAGGTGGTTATAGTGCATCTCCAGCCAATAATACCATAGATTTTTCTGTACCATCATCATCTGTAGAACCAGTTATACCAAATGTTTCAACGGTATCACAACCAGCAGTTAATGTTAATCCAGTAGAACCAACAAATAATGTTCCAAGTTCTCCTGAAGTTGCAAATGCTGTTCCTGCAGATGTTACACCTACAGAAACACAAGCTCCTGAAGTTAAACCAGTTATTTATGGAGGAGTAGATCCAGCTAATACCTTTGCTAAACCTCAAGTTGAACCAAAACCAGTTGTATATGGTGGAGCTAATCCGTTAGAAAATACCCAAACAATTCCAACGGTTAATCATATGGCATATAACACACCATCAATGAATATTGCTAGTGCTCCAAAAGAACCAGAGCCAGTAGCACCTACATCCGTTGTAATGCCTGAAGTAAATTCTCAATTTAATGAAGTGCCATCACAGCAACCAACACCTACAAATGATGCTGACAATAGTACTGAGACATCATCTGCAGCAAGCGGTAGTGCTGATGATATTGAAACATTGGCTTTCTAAGACCGAAAGGTCTTTTTTTTGTAAAATGTAAAAAATAATTCAAATATTCATATGTATGCTATAATAAAATTATAATGTAATTATAATAGAAGTAGGAGATGTAGTAATGCGTAGCTCTAAGAAAATAAAATCACCATGGGAAAAATATTATACTAAAGAAGAGTTAAATATTAATGTTCCCAATGTTTCTATATATCAATTAATGGAAGAAAGCGCCAAAAACAATTTACATAATGTAGCTTTAGAATATTTAGGTAAAAATATTACATATAAACAATTTCTACAATTGATAGATAAATGTGCCAAATCCTTTTTGCAAATTGGAGTAAAAGAAGGCGATACCGTAACTATTTGTATGCCTAACACACCAGAAGCTCTTATAACTTTTTATGCAGTTAATAAAATAGGAGCTATTGCTAACATGATTCATCCTTTATCAAGTGAAGAGGAAATAAAAAGTTATTTACAAGAAAGTAATAGTATAGTGTTAGTTATGATAGATGTATGTTATGAAAAAGTTTGTAATATTATACAAGATACTAATGTCACGAAAACTATTGTTGTTTCTGCTAAAAATTCAATGCCTATTATTTTAGGTATGGGATATTTGATTACTCAAGGATATAAAATAAAAAAACCAAGAAGAGATGATCGATATATATATTGGAATGAATTCTTATTAAGAAGTTATTTATATCATGGTAATGTTGAAACAAAATTAAGATTAGGTGAACCATCAGTTATATTACATAGTGGAGGAACTACAGGTAATCCTAAAGGAATATTATTGTCAGATTATAATTTTAATGCATTAGTAGAACAAGCCAAAGTAATATTTAATAATTTGAATTATAAAGACTCTATTTTAGTAATTTTACCTAACTTCCATGGCTTTGGATTAGGAGTTTCAATGCATTTACCTTTATGCTTAGGAGTAAAATTAATATTGGTTCCTCAGTTTAATGCTAAAAAGTTTGATGAATTATTAGCTAAATATCGCCCAAGCGTTATTACTGGAGTACCAACTTTATTTGAAGCTATGTTGAATAATTCTGGTATGAAATATGTTGATTTATCCTTTTTGAAATACGTGGTATCTGGCGGAGATTCATTATCAATTCCTATGTTTGCCAAAATTAATGAATTTTTAAGTAGTCATGGATCAAAAATTAAGATATTTCAAGGATATGGTATGACCGAAAGCTTAGCAGCAACAGCTGTTACTCATGGTATTAGTTATCGTGAGGGTAGCATTGGTATTCCATTTCCAGGTAATTACTTTAAAATAGTCTATCCTGGAACTCAAGATGAGGTTCCAACTAACGAAGATGGTGAAATATGCGTTAGTGGGCCTACAGTTATGATGGGTTATTTGAATAATGAAAAAGAAACTAATGAAGTACTACAGGTTCATAAAGATAAAAGAATTTGGCTTCATACTGGAGATATTGGATGCATGGATAAAGATGGGGTTATTTATTTTAAGCAGCGATTAAAAAGAATGATTATATCATCTGGTTATAATGTTTATCCTCAGCACATAGAAAAAGTCATAGAAGAACATGAAGCAGTATTAAATTGTAGTGTTGTAGGAATACCACATCCTTATAAAGTTCAAGTTGCTAAGGCTTATATTGTTTTAAAAGAAGAATATCGTGCGAAAAGAAGCGTGAAGAAAAGTATTGAGGAACATTGTAAAAAACATTTGGCCAAATATTCTATTCCTTATGAATATGAGTATCGTGAGGCTTTGCCTAAAACATTATTAGGTAAAGTTAATTATCGTGAATTAGAAAAAGAAAATAGAGGTGAAAAAAATGATAAGTAAAGAAAAAATACCTTTTGGTTATAAATTATCAAAATTGATTCTTACACCTATTTTTAAGTTATATTATAATCCTAAAGTAATTGGTAAAGAAAAAATACCTAAAGATGGTGCAATATTAGTATGTGGTAATCATATGCATTTGTATGATCAATGTTTACCTATTATGTCTACTAAACGTTACTTACGTTATATGGCAAAAAAAGAATATTTTGACGGTCCTTTTGCTTGGTTTTTTAAATGGGTAGGATGCATTCCTGTTAATAGAAGTATCAAAGATAGTAATGCTAAAGAAAAAGCCATTGAACATTTAAAAAAGGGTGGAGCTATAGGAATTTTCCCAGAGGGAACAAGAAATAGAACCGATGCTTTCCTTTTGCCATTTAAATTTGGAGCAGTATCTATGGCTCAAAAAACAAATGCTAAAATTGTTCCTTTTGCTATAACTGGGGAATATAAATTTAGAAGTAAAAATCTAACTGTTAGATTTGGTGATGTTTTTGAAGTAGGTGATATGCCTTTGGAAGAGGCTAACCATAAGTTAGAAACTATAATTGGGGATTTAAAAAGAGAGAATTTAAAAATGACAGAAATTAATAAAAAAAATTAATTTCTTTTTTTTTATTCTATAAAAATTAATTGGTGCATATAGTTTAATAAACAGAAAGAGAGGAATTAATTATTATGGAAACATTGAAAGTTTCAACTAAATCAAATCCCAATTCAGTGGCAGGAGCTTTAGCTAATGTGTTTCGTGAGAAAGGATCTGTGGAAATACAAGCAATAGGTGCAGGGGCATTAAATCAAGCAATTAAAGCTATAGCTATAGCTAGAGGTTTTGTAGCACCTTCTGGTAAAAATCTTATTTGTATACCTGCTTTTACAGATATAGTAATAGATGGTGAAGAACGTACCGCCATTAAGTTAATTGTTGAAACTAGGTAAGTAGTTATTTAAATAGAAGTCTATAAGGACTTTTCAGACTGTTGACAAAGTAAAATTTGAAAACAGTCTTTTTATTTTGATAAAAATATATTATAATAAAGATG
>CANQDV010000046.1 GCA_947593955.1 uncultured Bacilli bacterium
AGGAGTGAATATATGAATACACCAAATAATAAAAGAAGAAAAGAAACAAGAGATAAAATAAGTAAAGTGTTCATAACATTATTACAAACCAAAGAAATAAGTGAAATTTCTGTTACTGATATTTGCAAACTCGCTAAAATAAATCGTTCTACTTTTTATGTTAATTATCTCGATATTTACGATTTAGCATACAAAATAGGACAAGAATTAGAACAAGAGGTTTTATCCTTATATCAAGAAGAAAGAGAAACCAATCATAATTCAAACAATTTTTTAAAACTATTCAAGCATATAAAAGATAATCAAATATTTTATAAAACTTATTTTAAGTTAAAAATGGATCAAAATTTTATTATAAAAGATTATGATTATCATTTATCGAAAAGATTATATAATGATAAATATATAGATTATCACATGGAATTTTTTAAAGCAGGATTAAATGCTATCATAAAAAAATGGTTAGAAAATGGTTGCCAAGAATCACCAGAAGAAATAGAAAGCATTTTAAAAGAAGAATATAAAAATAAAAACAATATCACTTAAATAAAAGATATTGTTTTTATTATTTAAAAATTTATACCAAGTTTATAATTCGTAACTACGAGTTTTAACCCAAATAGGTAAAGATTTCTCTACACAATAATTATACATCCATCTAGCACAATTTTCATGGTTATTTAAGTATTCCATATCATCATTGAACAAGTGTGAACGATCAAATACACATTTTAATCCCTGATGAATAGAATTTCTTTGTTGCATATATTCCATAAAACTCAATAAATCATTACCACTATAAAATGATGAATAATCTTTTTTCATATGTTTAATAGCTTTTTTATTATGAATATAACGAGGAACATTTCGAACAAAGTTGCAAAGATTTTTTCCTAAATTATTTTTATAATAGTCAAAAGTCGTTTTGATTTGATACTGATAAGAGAATTTATCAGCAATATCATTAAAATATTCATCCATATTTTCATAAGACGAATCAGAAGCTACAATTTTTACTTCATAATCTTTTAAATGAGCTCTTTTTAAAGAATAATCACTTTCGATAATTTTTTGTTGTGAATTATTTATAGAGAAATTAACCTGTGGATTTACTAAAACCATTTCTTGAATAGCAGTGTTATCATTTATTATAGGTTCAACTTTTTCATTACTAATTACTTCTAAAGGAATGATATTAACACGAGACTCACCAGTTAAATTATTCAAGCTTTTTTCTTCGCTTTCCAAGGCTTTCATATTTCTTTTATTATAATTGTTCTCCCTCGTTAAACATTTCTTCAAAGTAGTAATTTCTTCCAAAGATAAATTATCATAATTCCTAAATAAATTTTCTATTTCACAAATGTTATCTTCCCTTTTTAAAAAGCGAATATACCCAGCAATCTTTTTTCGAAAATAAGTAACTTCTTCCTGATAATTGTCAATTATTGGCTGATCTACTTCACGTTTTTTTAATTCTCCTTTAATTTTATTTATGTAGTAATTTAACTTCTTTCGTAAAGCGATAATTTCCTCTACATCTTTTGCTTCGAGAATTTGTTGTGTTAAAGTAACAATTAGATCCTGAGCATTTACCATAGCTTCATATTTTTTTATACTTTTTTCATCATAATCTAAAACAGATATAACATCATTTGTACATTCGTGAAAATTATCCTTACTTTCTAATAGTCTTCCATAGGCCATTTTTAATAATTCTAAATGCTCTTTTTTGACTGTTTCTACACGAGCATCTATTGTATTATTCATTGCTCTCAGCCTCTTTCTGTGCCTCATCTAAAGCTTCATCCATACCTTCTAAAATAGACATTAATTCTATTAAAGATTCATTGTCCAATTCTTCTAAATTAATGTTTTCCATAAAACCCCTCCAATGCTTAATTATTATATAGAGGACAAAGATAAATGTCAAATGAAATTATTAAAATTATAGTAGCTTAACCGCTATAAAATCATTAAATGTTCTATATAATTAAATTTATTGATGGCACTATTTATCATAATTATCGAAATTGTTAATATTTTTTAATAGGTGAAAAAATGAAAAATACTATTATTTTAATATTAAAAGGATTAATAATTGGTACTGGCAAAATAATTCCTGGAGTTTCTGGAGGATTACTTGCCATTACTTTAAATATTTACGATAAAGGAATTGATGCTATTGGTAACTTTTTTAAAGACGTTAAAAAACATTTTCTTTTTTTAGCTCCTGTTGGTATAGGTATTGTTTTGGCTATTTTGTTAATTAGTAAATTAATAAATTATAGTCTCAGTAATTTTTATTTACCAACGATGCTACTTTTTATTGGATTAATTTTAGGGGGGATTCCTTCCATTGTGAATGAAATAAAACATGATAAAAGTTTTAAAAATATATTCATTTTGATAATTCCTATTATTATTATTTTATTGTTATCAAGCATTACTAATTGCTTTAACAATGTAGGTCCTAAACCAGTTAATTCTATTATTCTTTTTATTTTAGGAATAGTTGATGCCATTACTATGATTATTCCTGGTATCAGTGGTACAGCTATATTAATGATGCTAGGTTATTATGATATAATTATTAATTCATTTAGTACTTTTACAAACATCACACTATTAACTTTTAACTTATCCATCCTTATTCCTTTTATTATTGGTTTAGTTATAGGTATTATTATATTGGCTAAAATAATTAGCTTCCTTTTAAATAAATATCAAACCAGTAGTTATTTTGCCATTATTGGTTTTACTATTTCTTCTATATTAATATTAATTAAGATTGTTTTGCAAAATTATTATGACTTATCTGAAATAATAATAGCCGTGATTTTATTAGTTATAGGATATTTCATAAGTAAAAAACTCGATAAAATCAGTTAATATCAATAATATCATTTAATGATATCTTGCTATTTGCTACATAGATTATTTTGTTATGATAATCTATTTTTTTGAGTTTACCTATAGTTTTTATATATTCTAAATTGTTATAGTATTCAATAGTGATATCATCCCCAATTTTTAACTCTTGTAATCGATTATTTAATTTTTGATATAAGTCATCATTTAAATACTTCTTTTCTTCTTTATTTTCTTCCATTTTGCTTAAGGCTTCTTTAAATCCTTTTAAACTATCGAATGGTTGAAATTGAGAAGCTCTATTAATATTATTCTGCATTATGTCCTCCTATTAATTTATTTCTTTGCCTTTGCGTTGCATCGCTTTCGTAACTTACAGCTCTAAGAATAGCATTTTTCCCATATTTATTCTTTATATGAATTAAGGTCTGCTCTAACTTTTCTTCCATGCTTTCTTCTTGATATTGTGAAAATAAATGCATTTGCTCATATTTTCTTTGATTAACATTACCAAATGATATTCCTATTCTTCTTATTGGTATTTTTTTATTGACTTGATAATCATATTCATCAAGAACCAAAGATAGTATGTGGTGATAACTATTAGTTAATTCCTTTGTTTTAAAAGATATTTTTAAAGGGTTAATAATATCTTTAGAGTAACCTATATATATATTAATACAATTAGTATATAAATTTTTTTCAACCAATTGTAAGACCATATTATCAATCATTTCAATTAATACAATTCTGGCACTTAGGTAATTATAATCTTTATAAAGAATTTGACTATTGGATATAGAGTTTTCTTTGGGTGTATATAATTTTATATCTTTAATAGTACATGGTTCCCTTCCCCAAGCATGATCAATCAAAAATTCCGCATTTATACCAAATTCTTTGTAAAGAATTTTTTCATCACAATGCGCTATATCATACATATTTTTTAAATGCAATTTATTTAGGCGATTTTCTGTCCCTACATTAATACGCCAAAAGTCAGTAATTGGTTCATAGTACCATAATTTTTCTCGATATAGTTCTTCATCTAAGTATGCCACATGATCACTATTATGTTTAGCTAAAATATCAAGAGCTACCTTAGCTAGATATAAATTAGTTCCTATACCGCAACTAGAAGTAATACCTGTACTTTTGTAAATATCATCAATTATTATTTTGGCTAAAGTTAAAAAATCCACTTTATATAAATTTAAGTACGAAGTAACATCTAAAAACATTTCATCAATAGAATAAGGATGAATATCTTCTTTTGACACATATTTTAAATATACTCCATATATTTTAGCCGAATATTCAATGTATTTTTTCATTCTTGGCTTGGCTATAATGGGATGAACATTTTTTGGTATTTCAAAAACACGACATCTGTTTCTAATTCCCCTACTTTTCATCTTAGGAGAAATAGCCAAACAAATTGAGCCATTACCACGTGATGGATCAGCAACAATTAAATCTGTTTTGAAAGGATCAAGACCTCTTTCTACACATTCCACTGATGCATAAAATGTTTTAAGGTCAATACATAAATATACTCTATTCATTTTCATCACCAAGTACATTTTAACACAAACAAATGTTTGCGTAAATATTTTAATATCAATTACCAAAAATTTACAAAAAAACTATTCATTATCTGAATAGTAATTTTTTAAAATAACCAAATTTATCTATTTTTAATTTTCATTAATTTTTTTACTTAATTCTTTAGGCATGAACCTAGGCCCTCTAACAGCATTAACACCATACTCTTTTAATATATCAAAAGTAAACTTATCTTTATCATACTTCTTTAATAATTTTAATGTCATAATATTAGACATCGTTATATTTTGATTTTTATAATTATATGGAATATTAACTTTCAAAACTTCCAATTTATATAAGATTGCAGAATAAGGACTGCCTAAATAAAGATATACTATATCCCCTACTTGAATATTACTTGACTGTTTCCAATTAATTTCTTGATTATTTTCCAAATAACTTTCAACATCAAAATATTTAGGATTGCTAGGTATTATCCATTCATTACTACTTTCTGTATAGCTGTGACTTTCTTTTATTCTGTCCATTATTTCATCATCACTTAAAGTATCATCTAAAATAATTGTAAGCCAATTCTTTTTATTCATATGATAAGCTTTATAATAACCTTTTTGTTCTAATAATTTAGGTATTTTATTACTATCAATTTTAACATTTAAAACCTCAATTTCTCCCTTATCATCATCAATTTTACTCCTATCAATATTCATAATAAGTCCATACCATTTTCTATTATTAGGATTTCTAAATATACCATCACATGGATAATCATCCCACACAAATTCTGGATCATCATTATATACATCTCTAATCATTTTCGTAATTCTATTAGCTTGATCAGTTACAAATTGTTTTTTAATAAAACATTTATCTAAAATATCCCTTAAAATATTTTTATATTCATCCTTAACGGTATTAACAAATTCTCCTACTTGATTTTCTATTCTAAAATTGGTATATTCTTCACCAAAATTAATATCATATATCTTACCTGTAACCACATTATTATCTATTATAATTTCTACTCGAAAACTATCATTCATTATATTTTTTGAATATTTATAAGTATCTTTATCTTTTACAAATCCATAAGCTATTAACTTAGAAAAGTCAGGAATAGCTCTTTTAAAAAGTTCATTTTCCATACTATCTACATCCTTTTAGTCATAATTTGTTATATTAAAGAACAAAGTGCTTTCTTTAAATATAATTTACCAATATTATTAACTATACATTATTATGCTTTCTGTAAAGATGCATCATGTGCCTCTTTTACTGCTTTAGCTAATTCATTAGCACATGAAGTACCTTTTACACCACACATAATTCCACTTAGTTTATCTTGAATTTCTTGAACTGTCATACCTTGAACTAATTTTGGTACTGCCTGTAAATTTCCAGGACATCCACCTCCTAAAAATTCGACATTAGTAACAATATCTCCATTTAAATCAAATCTAATTTCTTTAGGACAAGTATTATTTGTTTTATAACTATATTTCATTTCTTACTCCTTTTTAATTAATTACAATTTAATTGTACGCATTTAAATATTCTAAGTCAATTAAAAAAAGATTATATAAAATAATCATTTTCTTTTATCTTTATAAATAGCTAAAATGTCTTTAAAACTCATTTTAGTACCATAATTTAATATTGCACTAGAATATATTTTTATAGTAACTTTAGCAATAACTAAAATAGTAATTATTAGTATAACTATTGATAATAAAACAGTAGCTGGACTAGATAATCCCATCATTACTCTAAATGGCATACAGAATGGTGAAGATAGTGGGAATAATGATGCAAAAACATTAAGATTGCTAGTAGGGTTCATCATAGTAAAATATGATAAATAGAATCCTACCATTGATAAAATAGCAACTGGAGCATTAGCTTGTTGGATATCTTCTGGCTTACTAACGGTTGATCCTGTTAAAGCATATAAGAAAGCATAAGTACCATATCCTAAGATAAAATAGATAATAGTAATAATACCAAGATAAATAGTAAGATTAGACATATCTAAAACTTGATTTAAAAGTTCAGGATCAATAAATGTTTTAGCACTTATATATGCTGTTAAAACAATTAATATTAACTGTACTAATCCTACTAATCCAATTCCTAACGTTTTACCAATTACTATATTTCTAGGACTAGTAGAAGTAACTAGTGTTTCAATTATTTTGGATGTTTTTTCAGTAGTTATCGAACTAGATACTTGATAAGCACAGAAGTATATAGCATAAAATAACACGATGGATATTAACATTATAACAAAGACATCACCTTGAGCTTCTTCATCTGATACTTGTTCTAATTCTGTTAGAAAATTAGGAGTAATTGCCTCAATTTGTTCAAGAGTTAAACCTAATTTATTAATTTGAATATTAGTATATAAAGAATTAAGACTAGTCATTATATCTTCAGGGATTATAGTTGTTATATCAACTGTTTCTACAACATAAGTCATTTTAATATCATTGTTTTCTTTAGCAATTATAATTGCTGAATCAATATCATTATTTTCTATTTTTTCTTTAATTTGCTCATAATTATCATTTTCAATAATAAAATCATAACCTAAATCACTATTTTTTAATAACTCTAAATTCCCTTCAAAAATATCATTTTGATCGACGATTAAAATCTTCTCACTAATTCCGTCACCTTCAAAGCTAGAAATAATATTAGGAACATTAAATCCTACTACTATTAAAACTAAAATAATAATAGTTGATATAATAAAAGATTTTCTTTTAAGCATGTCTTTCATAGTAAAAGACATTACTGTAAATATATCGTGCATTATTACTCACCAACCTTCTCTATAAAGATATCATTCAAAGTAGGTTTCATTATTTCAAATTTATTAACCTTAATTTTCTTCTTAATAATATTAGCTAACAATTTATGAGCTTGTTCGCTAGAGTTAATTTTTACTGTATATTGATTATCATTAACGTGTTCAATAACTAACCCTTCTTCATCTATTAAATCATCTATTTCTTTATCTACATCAATTATGACACGATTATCAGAATATGTATTTTTGATATCTTTTAAATTACCTTGTAAAACCGTTTTACCTTTATTAAGAATTAATATATCGCTACAAAACTCTTCAATAGTTGCCATCTGATGAGCAGACATAATAACATATTTACCTCTTTTTACTAAGTCAATAATAATATTTTTCACTATTTCCGTATTAACTGGATCTAGTCCTGAAAAAGGTTCATCTAAAACAACTAATTCAGGGTCATGAATAATCGCTGTCATAAACTGTATTTTTTGCTGATTACCTTTGGATAATTTCTCTGCTGTCATTTGTAAATATTCACTAACTTTTAACTTTTTAGCCCAATTATCTATAGCTTTACTAGCTTTTTCTTTATCCATTCCTTTTAACTGAGCAAAATACATTAACTGATCATATATTTTAACTTTAGGATACACTCCTCGCTCTTCGGGTAAATAACCAAAGTTAACTCTTTTACGGTCAACTTTCTCTTTATTCCAAGTTATTTCACCACTATCCATCGTTATAATTCCTAAAAGCATTCTGATAGTAGTAGTCTTACCTGCCCCATTAGTTCCAAGTAACCCAAAAACACCTGGTTTATCCAAAGTAAAAGATATATTATCTACTACCTTTTTATTACCAAAACTTTTAGAAACATTTTTTAAAATTAAACCCATAATTAAACACCTCTATTTCTATTTACAAAAATAATCTTTATAATCCATATCTATTGGCCCTATATAAATATCATTATTGATTTTGTCTATATCTATTATACTATTACAAGCAATTACTGTTAAGCCTTGATTAGAAACTTTTTGGCTACCACGATATAATTTAGTACCCACATCCTTATATGTCTCTATATAATCAAGCCTACTAATAAGATAAGAAATACCATCACTATGATTAGATAAATAATCCTTTAATTCATATTTTTCATTATCTACTTTTATCTTAATGCTATCAAGGCAATAACTATATACTGTCACGTTATCATCAGAATAATACTTTTTAGCAATATCTCTACAAGTATTATCTTTAATTATTTCTATTTCATAAGAATTGTTTCTATTTAAAAAGCCCCAAACAACTAAAATAGATATGATGACAACAACAACTATAATAATTAATATTCTGTTTTTATTTTTATTTTTCATAAAGATTCACTACCCTTTCAAAGTAACACTATTATTAACTATTAAAGTACTATACATAAATAAAACATCTTGTTTATCAAAAGTAATATAGTCTAAGTAATTAGTACTTTTAATATATCTATTATCAATTAAAGTAATTTTTTTATAATAATTAATTAGTAATGGTGTAATGCTACTACCAAATGAATCTCTAAAGATAACTAATTCACGATCAGTACTACTATTATCATTTGTTATTTCAATATAGCTACTTGCTCCATCTAAATAAACTTCATAGCTATCAAAACTATCTAAATTGTCTAAATTATAAACACTTGTTAATTCTTCATTTTCTAAGTACCACACTTTCGCATTCATTATATCACAGTTAGTTAAGTAAAACAATTTCTCACTAGGAACGTTAACAGATGCTTCACTATAATAACCTCCATAAAAATTATCATATACATTCTCGTGATAAGAAATGTCATTATACTTAAAATTCATTACTTGACTCATTCTTTTTACTACTTTATCAAGTCTTTCCTGTCGCCAATGGGTATCTGTTTTATAATAATCATCTAATTCCATTAAATCTCTAATATCAATACTCTTAATATTTAACTTATCCAATTCTTTATATATATAATCATAATCAATATATAAGAAATCTTCTTTTCCTAAATAATAATTCTTATCAGGAATAATCATCAAATAGACATTATTATTACTACTTAATTTACTTTTATTAATATTTAAAATCTTCATAAAATTATTAATGGAAGCAATATTAGTGGGATATTCTTTTTTAAAGATATATCCATCTTTTAAATAAATATCATTATTATCTAATTTTCTTAATACTTGATAATTAAAATTAGCTTTTATACTACGAAAAGTATCTCGTAAAGGAAAGTGATCAAGAAAATATTTATCAACTTCATTGATATATTCACTACTAAATTCAAAAGAAGGAAAGGTTTTAAGTTTTCGTCGTTCGGAAGTACTTATTATTTCATCTTTTAAAAGTAGTCCTAGTATTGAAAAAAAGAAAATATATAAAGCAAAAACAATGGTTACAATTTTACTTTTCATGTCTCCTCCTTTAAAATCTAAAATATAAAAAGGGATTAAATGATTCATCAATTAAAAAAGCTGTTGACAAAGTTAATAAACCTAAATAAATAATTGGTTCTAATATATCTAAGACTATTTGATATTTAGATTCTTTTATTTTAGTAGTTAATACCTTAATTAATGGTGTAGATGAAATAATAGAAATAATTAATAATACCAAATAACTTCTAAAATAATAGTTAGTAACCTTATCAGTTAGAGGAATATTATTGATCATAAACATATTTTTTAAGCTCATAAATATCTCGCTTACACTATTAGAATTAAAGATTAAAAAACTAATTACTACAATTAATAAAGTATAAATATATTTTAATACTTTGGT
>CANQDV010000047.1 GCA_947593955.1 uncultured Bacilli bacterium
CTCGAACCTATGACCGCCCGGTTATGAGCCGGATGCTCTAACCAACTGAGCTAAGGGTCCATGACTTTTTAATAATAACATATTATTTAACGTTTATCAATATAGAAAATTCATTTTTTTACTTTTTTAGTCTAATTTTATTTGGTATAATTAACGTGAGGTGTAAACAAAATGAACATTGTAATTAAAGTTAGTGACCAAACAAGAGAAAAAATGATTAAATATTATACTCCTAAAAAAAGAGATAAAGTCATTCCTTACGTAATTCTTCAAGCTCAAGATGAAGATACTGTTATAACTATCTACGAATCGGGTAAAATTATGTTTCAAGGTTCATCAGCCGATGTTGATGCTACAATGTGGAAAGAAATGGACGGGCAATCAAATAATGATTGTAACCAAAAAGAAACATTTAATAAATATTACTACTGCTCTTCTATAGGATCTGATGAAGTTGGTACAGGCGACTATTTTGGGCCAATTGTAGTAACTAGTTGTTACGTAAACCAAGACAATATACCTTATTTAGAAGAATTAGGTATTAAAGATTCCAAAAAAATAGAAGATGAAAAAATATTAAAAATTGCTCCTGAAATTATAAAAAAAGTTCCTTATAAAAGTATAATATTAACAAACACTGAATATAACGAAAAATATAACGATTCTTATAATATAAATAAAATTAAAGCCATAATGCATAATAAAGTCTTATTTCAAATGGTTCATTCAATTACTGAAAAATACGATTATATAATTGTAGATGAATTTGCTAGAGAACAAAGATATTACGATTATATAAAAGAAAGTACTAATATTCAAAAAGGTATTACATTCATGACTAAAGCAGAAGATAAAAATTTGGCAGTAGCATGTGCTTCCATTATTAGTAGATATATATTTTTAAAAGAATTTGATAAATTAAGTGACTCATTACATATTCCTCTTTCTAAAGGAGCTGGACCAATGGTTGATACAATTGGTCAAGAAATAGTTGAAAAGTATGGCCAAGATAAGTTAAAAGAAATAGCTAAGCTAAATTTTAAAAATACAGAAAGAATATTAAGAACATGCATTTTTTAAGCAAAAAAACGAGTTTTGACTCGTTTTTATAATTCCATAACACTTTTATAAAAATAATATTTCCCATTACTACCTTTTTTAAAAGTATATGTAATAGTATTAGCATTATCTAAATAGTCATCAATAGAAAAGTTATCAATTAATGCATTACTAGGATTATCTATTTTATCTAATAGTTTTGTATGTCTAATATCTTTATAGACGTTTAAAGAATCCATTTTATTTAAATCTTTAGTATATATGGGTTCAGTAAATATAACTTTTTCAGATATATTGATAAGATCTTCTTCATTATTAACATTATAACCATCATAATACGTATAAAACATTTGTAAATTATTATCTTTGCTATATCCATTAATTCTCTCTACTAAAAAGTAATCTTGAGTTTGGTTATAACTAATATTAACAATAGAATTTTGAAATATTTTATTAATATACAATACAAAACTCGTATCAGTTACATATTCACTACTCTCTCCAAAAATTTCTTTTATAAATGACCTATATTTATTTCCCGCTATTTTAAAACTACTATCTGTTTTATCAAAAATATCATCTTCAGTTACAAATTGAAAAGCATATTTGGCCTTTTCTAATTCATCAAAATTATCATTAGTTAATTCCTTATATTTAAGAAAATAATACATTGGCTCTAAATCTCTACCATATGTAACATAAGAATATAATGTATCAATTAATTTATTACTATCATTTGAAGAATTATTTTCACTTCCATTAAGATTTAGCATTTTGTAACCAGAATTAAAAGAGAAAATAATGCTACTACCTAATATTAAGATAGTACACACTAGCATTAATTTTAATACAAAACTAGAATAGCCTTTATCAATATTCATTACTATCACCCTATTTTATTACTTTTATATTATTCTATTGTTAAAATCCACGTTTTGCTATTGGCATCATTACCTGTATTAGAAATAGAACCAGATGTTCTTACGTTATCCTTTAGGACAACTATTGGTTTTACTCCATATATAGTATTAGTATTTGGTACGTTATAAAGTGTATTATGAGAAATATAAGTCAGATGCCCAGCAAACATATCACCTAAAATATATAGTTGATCTCCTTTGAAACTATTATCTGTAATCAATTCATATAAGTTACTGCCACCTACCAACATGTTTTTAGTAACAATTCCAGCACTAGTAGCATACTTATCATTCACATAAACATTCCAATTTTTAGGAGATAAACCAGATACATTAACATTATTGGGATTATTACCTGTTAAAACATATAGTGCTTGTGATTCATTATTAGCATATGAAAAGCATTCAGCAATTCCGGCATGCATTATTGTTACTACACCATAGTCAATTGATAATATTTTCCATCCATACTCTGAACTGTTATAACTACTATTACATGAAACACTACCATTGCGACTTTCATTAGCTGTATATCCTCCAAAAGTATAATTACTTCCAGTTGAAGGGACAGAGACAGTATTAGGCCAATTTCCAGCATCATAATCTACATAATCTCCAACCGAAGCCACATCTGCTAAAAGTGGATCTTCATCCGTTTTGCCAATACATCTATTATAAGCTGATGTATTACAATTACTACCATTATTAAAATAACAAGTTTCCAAAGCTACTTCTTCATTAATGCAACTATTTAACTGGCTTTCAATACTATCTACTAAGCCATCATTCATATCTTTACTGGCCTTCATAGTTGCAAATGTCAATAACAAGATAATAATAGCTAGTGATAAAATACCATAAAGAATAGTAGATACTGCAAAACCTTTATCGTTTAGTCTCATACTATCACCTATTATAATTATAACAAAAAAAGTTTATTTGTACACTAATTTTTTCATAATAAAAAGGACTTAAATCCTTTTTATTAATTATTGAATTTCGGTTCCACAATTTGTACAAAACTTACCTGTTACTTCAGTTCCGCATTTTGGACATACTTTAATATCTGAAGTTGGGGTTCCACATTCACTACAGAATTTACCTGTAACTTTTGCTCCACATTTAGAACATACTTTTTCTTCATCTACACTTGCCCCATTAGAATGATTGTATGGATCTACTGGAGTACTAGACGTTGATTTTCCTTGAGCACTAAATGCATTAGCTGTTACATTTCCTATCATTCCACTACCAGCAGCCATATTCATCATTCCTACTCCCATAAAACCATTAGCTGCACCATTACTATTATTAGCTGCATCTTGCATAGCTCCAATAACAGCCCCTTGTTGCATGAATGCATTTGAACTCATTTCATATTGATTAATCTTTTTATTGCTTTCTTCATCAAGAGAAACTGATTCAATTGTAAATCCAACTAATTTAATACCCCTATTTCTAATTGGTTCATCAAATATTTTTTCATCCATTATCTTTTTAATTTCATCGGTGTTACTAGGTAACTCTAAAACTGGTACTTTGTGATTGCTGTTTCCTAATTCATTTAAAACATTTTGAAAAGCTCCCTTGACCTCAGTATCCATTTGTTCTACTAATAAATCTTTCGTTATAACATCAGCAGTACCAGCATGATTTCTCATAAAAACATCGACTTTTTCTGGGTCTATTTTAAATGTGTACTTTCCATAACATCTAACATTAACTCCCATTGGTGCTAAAGTTCCAGTCATTTGATTAGGTATTGCATGTGACCAATCTTGAAAAGGTATTGGTGTTGCTGTTCCAAACTTATTATCCAATATCTCTTTCATATTAAAATAAAATACAGCTTGTTCTTTAAGTGGTGTTCCATTATAAGTAAATCTTTGCCACATTTCTTTAAATACAGCCCCAAAATTTCCTCCGAAGAAAGATGGAGAGCTAGATTCATCAAAATCATAAACTCCTTCTTCTGCTACGGCATCAATAACCCGTCCATTATCATAAATAACAGCAACTTGACTTGGTCCTACTATGATTCTACTTCCTTTAGATATTTGACCACTTTTAGTCGTTTTTTTAACCATAAGAATATCGTTACCCATATCCTCACATTTGATAAGATCTTCCCATTGATCTTTTAATGTTCCCCCTATTGCTCCAATACTTGCTTTAATTAATCCCATAAAATCCTCCTTTTAATTTATTATATTTCATCATCTTATTGATGTAATATCACTTAATACCCAGTCATGTTCACCAGTTGTTATTATACTTTTACAATATTCACATTGCCCACTAGAAGTAATCTCTGTTGGTGCTCCACAATTAGGACAATTAGTTGTTGATTTATTACTAATACCTGCTTCTGTTTTAACTCCAACCTTACGATTAAAAGTCATTAAATAGTTCATATGCCAATCTTTATTAGGGTTGCTTTCTAATACTTTATTAGTTTTTTCATCCACTACATAGTCCCTCATTATCGCATGCAATTCTACCGTTAATACTTCTTTATCACCATCAATTTTAAAGTTTCGCAAAGTACAATAATTTATGTTAATCTTTTCTATTTTATTTATTTTATGATTCTTTATATATTCATCTAATTGAGCACTATGCTGATTAAATAACTCTTGCGATTCAAATGGTCTTATAATTTTCCAATTACGTTCGCTCCAAGCTTGTTGTATTTTCATAAATACTTCTTTTGCCCAACCAATAAATTTATCTTCTGAAAAGTTAGGGTCTATTTCTCTTATTTTATTTGAAACCTGCATAGTATTATCTACACCAATATTTAAATTACTTTGTTTTCCTAAAGTCCTAAATTTTCCTTTTTTAGCAGCCCTTACTAGAAAAATAACTATTATTATGAAAATAATCAAGCCGGGAATTGGTCCAAAAAGCTCAAATAATATGTATATGAGCCACCCAAAATCAACACTTACACCACCATCACTTTCAAAAGTTGCAGTATCCTCATAGCGATTATTATTACCTACATCTGCTAAAACAGTTTGATTAGAGATAATTCCTACAAAGGTCATAATAGCTATAACTATTAAAAAGCATTTAATAATCTTCTTCCAATTTGTTTTTTTCTTATTAGTCATATTAACAACTCCTAATTATATTTATTATATCATATTTAACAAAGAAAAAAATAATTATAATTTATATTTTGGGTATTATACAGATTTCATTAATATAATTACTGACTTATCACCATAATTTTTATTCTTTATCTGTTTTAACGTAGGATAATCTTCTAAATAGTTATTACTTACTTCACAAATAATTAATCCATAATCGTTTAATAAATCATATTCCAATATATTATTAATGACATCATTTAAACAATCCATTTTATAAGGAGGATCGAGAAAAATAATATCTAATTTAACATTATTATTTGCCAAAAAGAGTAAACAAGAATTCCAATCTTTATTGATTACAAATGATTTATCTGCAATAGCAAAATTATTTATATTTTCCTTTATAATTTTAATACATTCTTTATTTATATCATTAAAATAACAGTAACCAGCACCATTACTAATGGCTTCTATTCCCAAATTGCCACTTCCAGCAAAAAGATCCAATACGATACTATTCTTAATTTTATTTTGAATAGTTGCAAATAATGATTCTTTAACGCGATCCATAGTAGGCCTAGTTCCTTCTATATTATATCCCTTTACTACTCTCCCCTTTAAACTACCACTAATAATGCGCATTACTTACACCCTTTCTTGTTAAATAATTCTTCTAGTTTCTTATTAGATTCAAGTATTGTAAAATATAATTCATCTTCTAATTTATGAAATTGCATAACTTTATCAGACATAACAATCTTTTTTTTTAAATTAATATATTTTTCACTATAAACTTCTTTAATACTCCTTAACTCTTCCAAATCTTTAGCAAGATCTTTATCACTATATATTTCTTTTTTTAATCTAATTAATTCTCTTATTTCAGGAGTATTATTCATAACTTTAAACATTTCTTCTAATCTATTTAATAATAATTCATTCATAACATACTCCTTACTTTATTAATTATTTTTTCTACGTCGTTTCTATTTTCATCAAATAATTCAATTCTAAAAACGGATATTCCCTTTTCATAATATTTATTAATCTCCTTAATTAAATCAATATTTTTATGATGCATAATATGAATAATATGGAGAGTATTAATGATAGGAAAACAATTACCAAGTTGATCTTTAAGATAATATTTATCATTATTTAAGCATAAATCACATTTTTTATTTTCTTTATTTAAAAGCATATTTAAGGGGCAATATTTACTAACCATTAATTCAATGCGTCCATATATAATCATTTCTAAAGGAACCTTTGATTTGAAAGGCGTAATCTTTTTTACTTCTGGAGATATAGTTATTCTCTTAACTCCTAAACTTTGAAGGAAATTTATACTATAGTCATTCACAATATTTAAGTAGTAATCAGTAATAACATTATTAGAGTTTTTGTATTTATATATTGCTCCTAAATCACATGCCAAAATATTGAGATTTTTAAATTCTTGATAGTTTTTTATTATACGAGAAGAGCGATAATAAATATTGGGCAAATGTTTATATTTTTTAAATAAATTAAAATCAGTAACATAAATATAATCTATATTATTTTCTATTGCTACTAGTAATTGATCTAAAGTTCTAACTAAAATACTTATTTTTTTACAAAACGGAACATTATTAGTTATTAAATCAACATTATTAACTTTTCTATTCTTTATGCTAGTTCGTATTGATGATATTTCTTCAACAAATTGTCGTCTTAATTCATTAAGCTCTTTAAGAGAAATAAAGATATTATCATCGCTTTCTATATCTAAACTAGCTATTATAAATGGTGTATTACCTAACTTACTTATTTGTTTCATAATATTATCAGGAGTAACTGGATTATTTATGGCTAATAATACTTTACTACCATAAACGGTAATAGTATTATTTTTATCATCAGTTACTGTAATAGATATTTTTTTATCAATCTTAGCTTCTACTTTAACCTTAAGTTCTATTTTCTTTTCAGAATAGTGAGATATATCTTTAATTAATGTAGAATTAGTAGTCAACATCACATCAGATTTACTTTTTAAATTTATTTTATTATCTAAAATAGCAATCTCATTCTTTTCTATTTTATTTACTAATAACATTTTTTCATTATATAGTTTGTTTACTATCATGCCTTTATGTTCTAAAATAAATCTTATTCCATCCTCTTGATGTAAAGGTCTATTTAATTTTATTTTAATATATCTATCATTAACATCTATTACTTTACCAATATTAATACCAATATGATTTGGACTTTTAATGTTCATTAAATTATACCCAGATTCATTAAATAAATATCCTCCTGTAAATTCACGGTTAAATAACGTTTTTAGATTGTCTATTACATCATTACTAACAGACAATTCTTCCCCTTTATAATATTTGTCTATTAACGTACGGTAAATATTAGTAATAAATCCTACATATTCTGGGCTTTTCATTCTACCTTCTATTTTTAAACTAGTAACATCACTATCCATGATTTCTTTAAAATGTTCTATCGTACTTAATTCCTTAGGACTTAATAAATACTTACCTTCCGTAGCTATTTCTTTATCGTTTTTGTATAAATGATAAGGAAGACGACAAGAAGCAATACATTCACCTCTATTACCAGATCTATTAGCAGTCATGCTGCTAAATAAACAACAACCAGAAAAGCATACACATAAAGCCCCATGGATAAATATTTCTTTTTCTATATCTACTTTAATTTGGCTTATTTCCTTTAAAGATAATTCCCTAGCAAGAACTACTCTAGATACTCCCATTTCTTTTAATAAACTTAAACCCTCATTATTATAATTATGAACTTGGGTTGAAGCATGAATTTCCAAATCAGGAAATTTCTTTCTAACTAAATTAATCATACCAATATCTTGCATTATAACAGCATCGACACCATTTTTATAAATAAACTCAACATATTGTAAAAAATCACTAATTTCATCATTAAAAACGATAGTATTTATTGTTATATATATTTTTACTCCATATAAATGACAATAATTGATAGCATTAATTAATTCCTCATTGGTAAAATTATCACTAAACATTCTAGCCCCATATTTTTTACCACCAAGATATACTGCATCAGCTCCATTATGTATGGCTTGATATAAACTTTCCATGTTACCAACTGGACTTAATAATTCTTTTTTCATTAATACCACCAATAAAATTATACAAAATTTAAATAAAAAAAGATACTAAATTACTTTAATACCTCTAAAAATGATGAAATAAAATTCATTTTTTCATTTAATCTATTTATCTTATCTTCGGGAGTTAATTTGTATTCTTTTTTCATATCTTGCTCTAATTCTTTTAAAAGTTTGGAATCTCTATTAATAGCCTTATACCAATAAGAATGATATTTTAAATATTGATATAAAGGCGGATTATTTCTTATATAGTTAATAGTATCAACACGCATTAGTCATCAAAATGTTGATATATAGGTCTATTTTGGTATTCTTCATGTGGTTTAGAATGACTGCCAATTCCCAAATCTTGAATTAAAGAAATAGTTTTTTGAACTCCTTCAATACCATGACGAACCTTTTCTAAATCAACGTTTTTAATCATATTAACAAGATCACGAAAGGCTTTTTCATTAACTGGCGTTACCTTGTTAATATCGTTTTTATTATTTAAATATTCATCCCAAACTTTACTATCTTCTCCATAAAGACTGTACATTTCATAAAGCTGTTGCCATGTAATTAAGTTATTATTAACTTTTTTTGCTAACGATGGATTATTTTTGACAAATTTTTTAAAATCTTCCTTAGACATAATAACTTCACCTAATTAATTATATGTAAAACTTAAAAAATGTTGTATAACTATCTTTGCCTTTTAACTTAAGATTTATTTAAAATAATATAAGGATTATTTATAGTTCCATTTTGAGTAGTAGAAGTTATTTCTACATTAGGATTAAGATTAATAACTGGCCTAATGCCAAAACTATCAAAAACAAATGAAGTGTTAAAAGAGCCAGTTGTACTTACATTCCAAAATAAAGCTCCAAAATAGGCAGTGGAAAAAGAATAAGGACTCATTGTCCAATATTGGGTTCTTGTATTTAAATAATAACTACTATTAGCCACAGTCCAAACTCCTCCAGCATATGTTACTTCATCGATTGTTATTAAACCTACTTTTTGGGTAGACTTTTTATTTCCCTTACTATTTGTTACTGTAAATAAATCATGAGTTGCATTAAAGCAAGAAAATTGTGGTGATATAGGATTACTTTGTCGCACTCTAACTCCTGTCTCATATAAAGTGTTTACTATTCCTATTCCAAACCTACCATTTAAACTTCGATCATTACAAAAGCCTGTATCTGATATATAGGTGTCATAACCTAACAAATGGTCTTGGTACCAATTTTCTAAATAAACTTTAATATCCGAATCTACTTCATTCGCATGGGCTGCTTCATAACTAGTTGAAAAATATCCAGAATGTACTTCTCCACCTACTAGTAGATATGTATTTTCATTTTTTTGAGTTTCAGTTATTTTAATCATACGTGTACATGTTATACTTTGACTCCTACATGTATAATAACCATAATGAGCTTCATCATAATAACCATTTACTACTGTTCCCGTTAAAGTATATTCTCCTGTATTTTCATTGAAAGAATAATTTGTTGACATCTTTACCGTTCCCGAGGTTCTAGCCAATGGATCATCTGCACCATAATTACCATACCCATCTTTATAAGTAATTGGTTTACCATACATGTAACCTACAAAAGCATTATCACCACTCATTGAATTAAAAGGACTATTTCCTATGGTTGATTTACTTCCCGTGGCATCTGCACTCTCTCCTTGATATATTAACCTTATACTTCCGTCTTCATTGATTCTTATTATTCTCCAGTAGTAACCTGCAAAAGATACATA
>CANQDV010000048.1 GCA_947593955.1 uncultured Bacilli bacterium
AGGGTTTATATCAAACATGAAGATTGGGATAATGTCAATAAAATCCTTAATGGTAAACTTACTCCATATGTTCAGAGAGTAATTAATGGAGAATTGAAATCTAAGGATTTAGCAAACGCATTAAAAACAGCAATTAATTCTGTTTATGGTTTAACAGCGGCAAATTTTGATAATCCGTTTAGAGATATTAGGAATAAAGATAATATTGTAGCTAAACGTGGGGCTTTGTTCATGATAGATTTAAAACACGAGGTACAAAAGAGAGGTTATACAGTTGCTCATATAAAAACTGACTCTATAAAAATTCCTAATGCTGATAAAAATATTATTAAATTTGTTATGGATTTTGGTAAAAAATATGGATATACTTTTGAACATGAGGCTACTTACGAAAGAATGTGTTTGGTTAATGATGCAGTTTATATTTGTAAATATGAAGACGGTCATTGGGATGCTACAGGTACACAGTTTCAGATACCATATGTATTTAAGACTTTATTTAGTAAAGAACCTATATTATTTGATGATATGTGTGAAACTAAATCTGTTACAACTAATTTATATTTAGATATGAATGAAAATTTACCAGACGTTAGTGAATTTGAGAAAGAATTAACTAAATTAGAGCAAAAATTTAAAAAAGATATGATATCCGAAGGAGAATATACAGTTCTTAAAACAAATTTATTAAACGAAATAGAAAAAGGTCATGATTATAAGTTTGTTGGTAAAGTAGGTAACTTCTGTCCGATAATTAAAGGTTATGGAGGAGGTTTATTAGTACGAGAAAAAGATGGTAAATACTACGCAGCTACTGGTTCTAAGGGTTATAGATGGTTAGAATCAGAAATAGTTAGAGGTACTAATGAACAATATATCGACAGATCGTATTATAATAAATTAGTTGATGAAGCAATAGATACAATATCGAAATTTGGTGATTTTGAATGGTTTGTGTCAGATGATCCATATCCAGATGATATTCCGGATTATAAACCACAGCTAAAAGTACCATGTGGAGACAATAAATATGAAACATGTTTCGATTGTCCGAAATTTGATCAAGACGAATGTAAAATGGGTTATAATTTATCAAGATATATAATTAGTAAATCGTAAAATATACATATTGTATTATAGAAGTATAGAAAGGAGGATATAATATGAGCAGAGGTGAAAAGATCATGTCTAATTGCAAAAAAGTTGGAAAATTTCTTTGTGAACACGTAGTTGAAACAATTTTATTAACAGGAGCAGGTTTAATGACGTTATCAGGATTAAACGGAATACGTCAAACAAACAAAAATGAAAAATTAAAAAGAAAAATGGTACAAAACTACAGTGATGACAAAATGAAAGATATCCAAAAGTTGAAAGACATGGGTGTAGACGTTCATGTTGATGTCAAAACCGAATTATAATATTTTATAGGAGGAGTAAAATCCTCTTATGTTTTTATTTTTAAAAAGGAGGTATTAAATTAATGAAAGATCTTATTGATAAGGTATATGATCATCCGTGGATGACTACTTGTATAATTAGTGCTTTATGTACTGGTATAGCAGAGATAGTCGCTGCATTTAGAAAAGATTAGAAAGGAGTTATATTTTAAATGAAAACACCTAATTTAGAATGGAATGTATTTGTTTGGGATATAAATACGGATGAATTTGTTAAGTTGAATATTTTAAAAGATAATTATTTAATAAGTAAATTAAAAAAGACTAAATTCAAAAATTATGAAGAACTAAAAGAAGTATTAGATCAGTATTTTAAAAGTAGATATTGGTCTAGAACAGAATATGAATATTTTATTCAAGGTATGTTTAGTAGAAAAAAACCTAAAAAAGTAGATGTTTATTATCAAATAAAATTAAATTTAGATAGAATAACAGAATATTTGATAGTTATGTTACATTTAAAAAGAAAGGATGATAAAAATGGAAATTAAAGAAGTTAGAGGAGTATTGCAAATTGAAGATGCAAGGATAATTTATAGAAATTTTAAAGGAGTAGGTAGTAAATATAATAGAGAAGGTGATAGAAACTTCGCTGTTATTATACCAAATCAAGAAATTTGTGATAAATTAGTAGATGCAGGATGGAATGTTAAAATTAAACCCCCTAGAGATGAAGATGAAGATCCGTTTATGTATTTACAAGTAAAAGTTAAATATAACAATAGAGGTCCAGCTGCTTATGTTGTTTCTGGAAATAATGTAAGAAGATTAACTGAAGATACTATAGGTATATTAGATGATATTGATATTGTATCAGTTGATATGGATTTAAGACCATATGATTGGGAAGTAAATGGTAAGACCGGTCGTTCTGCATATTTACAAGCAATAAATGTTACTCAAAATATTGATAGATTTGGTGCAAAATATGCTGCAGATGATCTACCATTCTAATTCGTATCTAAAACATTTTCTCTTATAGAGGAGGTGAATAATATGCCTAAAATAGTAGATAAAACTAAAGAGTTTATCAAAAAACACAAAAAAGCAATAGCAATAGGAAGTATAGCGTCAATCGCTGGACTATTTACAGTTAAATCTGTAAAGAAATATAACGAAAAGAAAGCTATAGAAGTTGATTATGAAACTGAATATGAACCAATTAACGATGGTAGAAATTGTGTTATGCAATTTATAACTGACGATGAGGATCATGAAGTTTTAGGAGAAGTGCCTTGCACAGAAACATATGCTAGAGAAAGTATCGACGACTATAATTATATGGTCGAAAAAAGTAAAGAATCTAGTAAATAATGAAAGATCTTGCAAGGTCTTTCTTTTTTATTTTTATAAGGAGGTATTAAAGTGGACGAAATGACCGAAGAAGATTTAAAAAATGAAAATCTTCATAACAAAGCAAAATATCATGAATTAACTGGTGAAAAAGAAGAAATTGTAAAATTAATTAGATGGGCATTTTCTGAAATGTATAATTGTTTTGATGCTTTATTAGAATCAAATAGAGAAAGTTCTCTAGCTTATACTAAAATGGAAGAAGCTCAAATGTGGGCTATAAAATCAGTTACTCATAATAATTATTCAAAGACAATAGATGATATTGCGGAATTTAAAAAATAAGAAAGGTTAAAAAGGTAAAAATAATGGAAGAAAGTAATAGTAAATATTTAATAACAGATTTAAAGGATACTGTTAATTTAATGAATAGTGAAGATCATGAAGATAGATTTAAGGCTGAATATTATCAAACTAAAATAAGATTAGAAAAATTACATGATATAATAATAAAAATGGAAGCTGGTAAATTAGATTTCGAACCAAAATGTCCTAGAAATGTATTAAAATATCAAGAAAATTGTATGATACAATATTTAAATCAATTAGAAATAAGGGCTGAGTATGAAGGAATAGTTTTGGTAAAATGATAAAATTGAAAGGAGAATAAACATGAGTTTTTTAAGTACATTATTCACAAGAAAACAAGAATTATTAGATAAAATTGAAGAGCAAGAAGAACAAATAAATTATCTAAACGATATTATTGAACAGAAAAATAAAAAAATAAATATGGATGAACAAAATAAAACTGAACTAGAAAAAGCACAAGCTGAAAGATTAAAAAATGCTGAAAGATTAAATGATCAATTATGTATAACTAATGATAGATTAGTTGAATGGATTGATAAGATTATTAATGAAGCTAGTGTATATAAAGTAGATGATCCTAATAGAACATTTACAATACCGATATATAAAAGAGATAATACAATAGCTGCTTATAATTATGATAATACAAATAATAGTTATATTAATCCTAGAGAAGAAATAGTTATACCACAAATAAGAATATTAAAATTTGAATAGGGAGGATATTTTAATGAGTATAAAATATGATGAATATTTAGCTGAACATAAACATAATGTATATAAAGGATTCTTATGGTTAGTAGAGAATTTACCAGATCTTTTTGAAGAAGAATATATTGTTAATGATATAAATCATCAAATATCTTTTGAACATGATTATTCAAAATCAAATGCGGATGAATATACAGCTTATGATAATTATTTCTATGGAAACAAATCATTCGAAGTTGTTCAAGAATTTAACAAAGCTTGGTTAAAACATATTCATAGAAATCCACATCATTGGCAATATTGGGTGTTAATTAAAGATGATCCAAACGAAGAAAATATTTGTATTGATATGGATTATAATTATATTATAGAAATGATTTGCGATTGGTGGAGTTTCTCATGGAAAAAAGGAAACTTATACGAGATATTTGATTGGTATGAACAAAGAAAACAACACATTTTATTAAGTGATAATACAAGAAAAACAGTTGAAGATATTTTAGAAAAAATAAGGACGAAATTAGATGAAGAAAAAGAAACAGAATAAATTTTTATATGATTATCAAGAAAAAGCTGTAGAAAAAATGAGAAATGGTTGTATATTAAATGGAGGAGTAGGTTCTGGTAAATCTAGAACCGCTCTTTATTATTATTTTACTAAACAAGGTGGAGAAATAAACGAAGATTATAAACCTTTACCTATTGGTAGCCAAAATTTATATATTATAACTACAGCTAGAAAAAGAGACACTCTTGAATGGGAAGGTGAATTAGCAAATTTTTCTTTAACAACCAAAGAATCTCAAACTAAAAGATATGGTAATAAAATAATTGTAGATAGTTGGAATAATATTAAGAAATATGAAGATATTAAAGATGCTTTCTTTATTTTTGATGAACAACGAGTTATAGGTTATGGCGCATGGACAAAAGCTTTCTTAAAAATAGCAAAATCTAACAATTGGATATTATTAAGTGCTACTCCAGGTGATACATGGAGTGATTATATTCCAGTATTTATTGCAAATGGCTTTTATAAAAATAAAACACAGTTCTCAAGAGAACATATAGTATATTCCAGATTCACTAAGTATCCTAAAATAGATAGATATTTAAATACTGGTAGATTAATACGTTTAAGAAATAGAATATTAGTAGATATGGATTTCGATAGAAAAACTACCTCACATCATACTGATATTTATGTAGATTTTGATAGATTAGTTTACAAATCAGTTATAAAAAATAGATGGGATCCATATAAGGACGAGCCAATCGAACAAGCAAGCGGATTATGTTATGTTTTAAGAAGAATAGTTAACGAAGATGAAAGTAGAGTTGTTAAATTATTAGAAATAATAGAAAAAACCCCTAAAGTAATTATATTTTATAATTTTGATTACGAATTAGATATTTTAATGAATCTACAAATATCTGATGATACAAAAATAGCTCAATGGAATGGTCATAAACACCAACCAATACCAGAAACAGATAAATGGATATATTTAGTCCAATATAACGCTGGAGCAGAAGGTTGGAATTGCATAAAGACAGATACTATTATATTTTATAGTCAAAATTATTCATATAAGATTATGGAGCAAGCATCCGGACGTATTGATAGACTTAATACCCCTTATACAGATTTATATTATTACCATTTAAAAACTAGAAGCGGTATAGATTTATCTATATCAAAAGCTTTAAAAGAAAAAAGAAATTTTAATGAAGGTAAATGGGTTAGTTGGTAACCCTGGAAAGGATAATAAAATGGAAGAAAATAAAACACAAATAAGAATAATAAAACCAAATGTTACACATCAAGGAATTGGTGGAAGAAGAATTGTAATAGATGAAAAAGTAACAGAAACTTTAACAAACGAAGAAGTTTGGAAATTATCAAGTCAAGGAAATCCTGCTTGTTATAACTTTTGTAAAAGAAGAAGAGATTTCAACAGGAATTTTCCACATAAATTATATTATGGAAAAGTTGATAATTTAGGTTATGTAGTAGCAGAAGATGAATTAATTGAAGAAAGGTAGAATAATATTATGATAAATGAATATGATTTTTTTAAATGTATGAATATTCATAAAAGACTTAAACAACATATAAAAGGACACATTTTTATAACATTGCAAGATAGAACTATGAAAGTATGTATTAATGCGCCAAGACATATTCATTATGAAAAAGAAATAGATGATATTCCATACAGAATTAATTTTGATAGTTATACAGAAGATATTTTAAATGATTATAGAGATTACTTACGTAAAAAAGTATATGAAGATATGAATAGAACTTATTTCATATCGAATGATATTTCTTATATGGGAGGTATATTTTAATGGAAAATCCTGATAAAATTGTAGAATTTGAGAGATACTGCGGAGATTGTGAATATCATGATACAAAAGAATATGAACAACCATGTCATGAATGTTTAAACACTTTCACAAGACGATATTCTCGAAAACCTATTAAATTTAAAAAAGAAAAGAAAAAAGATAAAGATAAAAAGAAAAAATAAGGAGAATATTGCCATGACTAAAGAAGAGAAATTGTTTAACGACAATATACGATTGGCTTATAAAATAGCAGAAAGCTATAAAATAAATTATCCTAATGAATTTGAAGATATTCAACAAATTGCATTATTACATTTATGGAACTGTTGTAAGACATTTGATCCGAATAAAGCACAATTATCTACATATAGTTATACATATATGAGAAACGGTATTAATTATTACTTAAGACATGTTAAGAAACACTATAGTAATGATGTAAGCATGAATACCCCGGTACTTAATTGCAAAAAAGATGCAAATAGTTTAACTTTGGGTGATATTATTGCTGATGATTTCGATGTTTTTGATGAGATAGATAATAAGATTAATTTAAATATAATAAAAAATTTTATGTATAGCATTTATTTAACAGAAGATGAAAAAACTGTCTTATCATTAAGATTAAAAGGACATACTCAGCAAAAAATAGGATTAATAACAAATAAAAAGCAACCAACAGTTTCAAGAATATTAAAAAGAGTTGAAAGGAAGATTAAAAATTGTATAGAAGGAGAATAAACATGAGAAATTTTAAAAAATGTTTGGATTTGAAGATAGTTAGGCCACTTATGATGGCTTACGAACATAATGGTAGTGAACAAGAAGAGCTTAGTGTAGAAACAATAGATTCACATGAATCATATTATGATGATTTAAAACCTAAAAAAGAAATAACACAAAAAGAATTTAAAGAAGCCATCCAAATACTTATAGGAAAAATGATTCAGGACGAATTAGCACATATAATTGTAGATTTAGATATGTTTGCTGATGATATTAGTGAAATTGAAAATAATAAAGATGATTTTTTAAAAGAACATGCCATAATGAAAAAATTTATTATAAATAAAGGATTGTGGGAAGATTTTTTAAATGATGATGAATTTAATAAATATTTAAGAGAGGATTATAAAGGTGATTAAAAATGAGTTTATATAATAATTTATTTGGAGAAAATGAAAATAGTGATGTTTTGTTAGGAGTTATAGGTTTAAACAAAGCGTTTTTTCAAAGATATAGAGATATAGAATTAATTAAAGATGGAACAGAGATTAGAGTAACAACAAGATGTGGCGGACTTAATAGGAAAGATTATCATAAAGTATATGATAAATTAAAAGGTAATGAATTATATATTTATGATGAAGATGATAGTTTTGATAGCACTTATTCATATATATATTTTAAAATACCTGATAAATATAAGGATATGTGTCAATCTATAAAACCAGAGACTGAACCTAAAAATGTTACTGAAAAATTTAAAGAAGAATGCGAGAAATTACAAAATGACGACCCAGAAGCTATTAGTAGAGCTAAGGTTCTTATGAATCAAATAATGGGTGCAATTGATAACAGTAATGGAGATGGACCAACGATAATAAACATATAAAGGAGAATACATATGTATAGAATACACGATTATAAGTACGTTTTAAATAATGATATTTATTACGTTGAACAAATAGATTACAAAAATAAAACAGTAAAATTAGAACGGAATAGATACAATAAAATCTTTTAATGATGGCGAACTAATACTTTGTACTGGAGTTATGGACCATAGTGGTAATTATATTTATAATGGAGATGTTTTAACATTTGATTATAAATTAAATTCATATAAATGCTATGTTAAATATGTAGATAAGTATGCTCAGTATATATTAGTTTGCAAAGATGTATATTTCAGTCATGAACCTTTACGGTGATATTATTGACAATAGAAAAATTAAGCATTTACATGTTATAAGTAATATTTTTAAGAGAGGGGAGGCTGCTAAATTTTATGGATGATCAAGAAATAGATTTTGATAAAATATTAGAAGGTGCTAAATATATGAGTAATGACTTGTTTGAAAAATATCCAGATATTGTAGGACCAATGAACGAACTTTTTAAAACAATGATAAAAGCACTTGAAAATACATTATTATCAAATAAAGAAATTAGAAAAAAGTATATTTCATTAAATAAAAAATACACAGATTTATTAAAAGAACATGAAGAATTAGAAAAAGATTATGATTTCATATATAACAAATATGATAGAAATAAAAAACTTTTGCAAGTATATAAAGACAGTGAAGATGATGATGACTATGATGAAGATGATTATTAAAAAGAATTTATTGTATCGTTCTTGAAAAGGAGGGTAGTTAAAATGAAAGTAAAAATGAATGGCAAGAAATATTATGCTACTAAGAATGATAATTTTATATACGGATTAGAGCCATATTTATTACTTTATAAAAACGCTATGATGTATGTTTTAGGTATACCTAGTATAGGATTATCATACGCATACATGTATCATGAACGAATAAATTCTCAAACTAATAGTAAAGGAGAATAAACTTATGAAGACTTCTGAAAAACAGGAATTACAAAAATTAAGATCTGAAAATCATGATTTAAAAGAACAAATTGAAAATTATATACCAAGACGTAGAGTTAGAAGAGTATATAAACAATTAAAAAAAGTTTTATATCAGGATGTTACAACCGAAGAACAAAAACATATAAAAACGTTAAAATGTTTTATACATGATATAGAAATTAATGGTAAAGCAGTTGGATCTACTGAAGTGAAGGCTGCTATAGAATTTCTTTTATCAAACTATGAAGAAAAAGAGGAATGAATTTATGAGTGAAGAAGAAAGAATCGCTTTTAAAGTGTTATGTTGGATAATAGATCATAACGAAGATTACGATATGGCTTTTGGAAGTAAAATTCAAAGGCCTGTATCAGTTGGACATGAAGAAATGAATAAACTTAAACCTTTAGTGCCTATGATTTTAAAACATATTGAAATGATAGAAATGATGTCAAGTCAATTGACAGCACCAATTAACGATAAAGACTGGGTTAAAAAATATTATTCAGAATTAGCAGAGAGTAAATTATTTTTAAAGACAACTCATGAGAATTTACAGAAATATATTAATAATAAAATTGAGGAAGAGGCTAATAAATATAGAGAGGAGACAAATTTAGCATGAAAGTAATGGTTAGTCAACCAATGTCTGGTATACCAGATGAAGAAATAAAAAAGACTCAACAAAAA
>CANQDV010000049.1 GCA_947593955.1 uncultured Bacilli bacterium
AGGTACTTATATTTTTTGACAATAGAAGATGAGGAAGAGGCAAGGGAAATAAGTAAAGGGGATAAGATAATGGAAGAGTATATGGAAGAAGCAATGGAGGTAACAGGGAGCAGAAGTTTTGGGGAATCATATAACAAAGAGATAGCCAATCAAAGGCAAGCTAGGATGGATGGATATGAAGAAGGAGAGATAAATCGTTCTCGAGAAATAGCTTTATCAATGTTAAAGAAAAATATCGATATAGATACTATTAATGAATGTACCGGATTATCAAAAGAGGAAATTAAAAACTTAAAGTAGCTATTTATAATAGAAATGTGTTTTTTTTATGAAATAATTTATAGCTGCGTTGATTATACTTATTAAGTGGGTTATAATTAATCTACTTAATAAATTGATAACGGAGGGAATATGTTAAAATTACAAGATATAAATAAAAGTTATACTACTGGCGATTTTACACAGCAAGCATTAATTGATGTTAACCTTGAATTTAGGAAAAATGAGTTTGTAGCTATTTTAGGACCATCTGGTAGTGGTAAAACAACTCTTTTAAATATTATTGGAGGGTTAGATAAATATGACAGTGGCGATTTAATTATTAATAATAAATCGACCAAAAAGTTTAAAACTACTGAATGGGATGCTTATCGAAATAATTCTATTGGTTTTATTTTTCAAAGTTATAACTTAATCAATCATATATCTATTTTGGATAATGTGGAAATGGGAATGACTTTGAGCGGTGTGTCTGCATCTAAAAGAAAAGCCAAAGCATTAGAAGTTTTAGAAAAAGTAGGTTTAAAGGAGCATGCCCATAAGCGACCAAATCAATTATCTGGTGGGCAAATGCAAAGAGTAGCTATAGCTAGAGCTCTTGCTAATGATCCTGATATTATTTTAGCTGATGAACCAACAGGAGCTCTTGATTCTAATACCAGCGTTCAAATTATGGAACTTATTAAAGAAATAGCTAAAGATAAACTCGTTATTATGGTTACGCATAATGCTGATTTGGCACATACGTATGCAAATCGTATTGTTGAATTTAAAGATGGTAAACTTATTAGTGATAGTAATCCTATAAATAAGGGCGTAAATCAAAAGGAAAAATATAATTTAAAAAAGACATCTATGAATTTTTTAACAGCATTAAAATTATCATTTAATAATATTCGTACTAAAAAGGGAAGAACTTTGTTAACAGCTTTTGCATCAAGTATTGGTATAATTGGAATCGCTTTAATTTTATCTTTATCTAATGGTTTTGATATTGAGATAGATAAGTTTGAAAGAGAGACGTTGTCTTCAATGCCAATTATGATTACAGAACAAGCAATGGAAATGACTGAAGATATGATTAATTCTATGAGTGAAAATAATAAAATGGAGGAATATATTAAAGAAGAAGTTATTTATCCACAAAAGCCTGTAACTGAGCAAATGCTACATACTAATGTTATTAATCAAGATTATATTGATTACGTTGAAAAAATTGATAGTAATTTATTAGCGGGAATTTCTTATACTAGAGCTACTGCAATAAATATAATTACTAAAATTAATGGCGTTTATAAGCCTTTATCTTTATCAATAACTGATTTAACAAGTATTCCTAAAAAAATGAACACTAAAACGAATGGAGTTATAGAAGATAATTATGATATTTTATTGGGTAAACTTCCAACTGAAAAAGACGAATTATTAATTATTCTAGATAGTAAAAATAGAATTAGTACTAAAATATTAGAAGCATTTGATATAGATATAACTCAAGAAAAAATTAGTTTTAATGATTTAATTGGCAAAGAATTAAAATTAGTATTTAATGATGAATACTATAAGCAAATGGGTTCATTCTTTACTTTAAATACTGATTATGAAAGTCAATATAATTCAGATAAAGCTTTAACATTAAAAGTAGTAGGAATAGCTAGAGGAAAAGAAGATAAAAAAGCTTTGACAGCTAATGCTTCAGGATTATCATATACAGAAGAGTTAGTTGATTATATAATTAGCATAAATAAAGATTCTAAAATAGTAGAAGCACAAATTAATGCTAATTACAATGTTTTAACTGGTGAACAATTTGGTAATACAGAGGAAGGAACAAATACTAAAGATACGCTTATATCTTTTTTAGGAGGAAATGGAATTCCAATGGTTATCAGTTTATATCCTGTTGATTTTGATTCTAAAGAAAAAGTTATTAATTATTTAGATAAATATAATGATGGTAAAGAATTAGAAGATCAAATATTATATACTGACTTAGGTGATATTATTTCTAGTCTATCTGGTTCTATAATGGATGCAATTACTATTGTACTTATTGCTTTTTCTGCTATTTCATTAATTGTATCAAGTATTATGATTGGTATAATCACTTATATTTCTGTTCTTGAAAGAACTAAAGAAATTGGTGTTTTAAGAGCATTAGGTGCAAGAAAAAAAGATATAACTCGTGTATTTAATGCTGAAACTTTTATAATTGGATTATGTTCAGGTTTAATAGGTATATTTATTGGTTGGTTATTAACTTTCCCAGCTAATGTAATAATTGAATCTCTAACAGAACTACCTAATGTAGCTAAGTTAAACCCACTTCACGCTATAATATTAATTATTATAAGTATGGCATTAACAATGATTGGAGGATTTATTCCAGCGAAGATGGCAGCAAAAAAAGATCCAGTAGAAGCATTGAGAACTGAATAATAAAGTTAGATTTTAGCAAAGGTGTAAAATATGATAAAAACACCTTTCTTTTGTTTATTAAAATTAAAAATATGATATTATATATATATGAAAGATGTGATTAGATGAAATTAAAAAAGAATACTTTTTTACAGGGTGCCTTTGTCGCTTCTATGGGAATTGTACTAAGTAAGATTTTAGGAATTATTTATGTAATTCCTTTTTACTCTATTATAGGAGAACAAGGTGGAGCATTATATGGGTATGCTTATAATATATATTCTATTTTTTTAAGTTTATCAACAGCAGGTTTTCCTCTTGCAGTTAGTAAAATAATTAGTGAATATAATGCTTTAGGATATTATAAAGAAAAAGAACAGGCATTTAAAATTGCAAAGAGATTACTTAGTATTATTGGTATTATTTGTTTTATTGTTTTATTTGTCTTTGCACCCCAAATATCAAAATTAATTATAGGTAATATTGAGGGTGGTAATACTCCAAGTGATATTGTTTTTGTTATTAGAGTTATTTCTTTTTCTATTTTAGTGGTACCTATATTAAGTGTATATCGAGGATATTTACAAGGACACAAATATATAACTCCGACATCTATTAGTCAAGTATTAGAGCAAATAGTAAGGGTATTAATAATAATTATTGGTAGTTATTTAACGTTAAGAGTATTTAATTTAAGCCTATCAACAGCAGTTGGAGTAGCTCTTTTTGGGGCTACGGCAGGTTCTATAGCGTCTTACTTATATTTGGTTAATAAAGTAATGCATCATCGTAAGGAATTAAGGGCAAATGTCAATGAAGATGCAGAAGTAAAAGTAACGACTAAAGAAATAATTATAAAAATCATATGCTATGCTTTTCCATTCGTTTTTGGTGATGTTTTAAAATCTTTGTATAATTCTGTAGATACGTTTTTACTTATACGTACATTGGTTAACGGTTTGGGCTTTGATATAACTGCAGCTGAATCAATTATGAGTGCTATTTCGACATGGGGAAATAAGTTAAATATGATTGTTATTGCTGTAGGAACAGGATTTACGGTAAGCATTATTCCTAACATAACATATAATTTAGTAAAAAAAGATTATAAAGCAATTAAAGATAAAATAAATAAAAGTTTTAAAATCACTTTATATATAACAATACCAATGGTAGTAGGATTAAGTCTTCTTGCCAATCCAGTATGGAATGTTTTTTATGGGCAAAGCACTTATGGACCTAAAGTATTTAGTTTATCTATTTTTATTGCATTAGTAAATGTTTTGCTTACTTTATGTACGACTATTTTGTTAACATTAAAAGAATATAAAGTTTTGTTTATTAATCTTGTTATTGGATTAATAGTGAATGCTACTTTAGATATTCCACTAATATATTTATTTAATTACTTAAAACTATTACCATATCATGGAGCAATAGCAGCTACCATTTTAGGTAATATAATATCAGTTACTATAGTAATTATTTTCTTATATAAAAAATATGATATTGATTTCTTTAAATCTGTTAAGACATTTTTGAAAATATTATTAGCTATTATATCTATGATAATTGTTGTATTATTATTAAAAATAGTTATTCCTTTCCCTGTTAATAGAATAGCATCAGCTTTTGCAGTTTTATTATATAGCGTTGTTGGGGCCGGAGTATATCTATTTATAACTTATAAAACTAAAGTAATGGATGAAATATTTGAAGGGAATATTGTAAATATTATTAATAAAAAAATAAAAAATGCCAAAGAAAAATAATCCTTTTTCAAGGATTGTTTTTTTATATAATATAATTATCTTGATCATATGCATTTGGATATTCGTTGTTAGTCAAATTAGTATTGTATGGTGTTGGGGCATTGTTAGAAAATTCCAATCTTCTAACTCTTCTTTCTAATCTGTTTATTTGTCTTTCTAAATTATTTATTTGATTATTAATGCTTCTTATTTGACTACTACAATTACATTGTTGATTGTTAGGTTGATTTGGTATAAATCCACCTTGATTACCTGGAAAAAATCCATATGGGGCTTGATTGTTCATAAAATATTCTCCTTTACTATTCGTATTATTATATGCAGAACATTAAATAGATGCTATAATTATTATGGTGATTTTATGCGACTTAGAAATGTAAAAAATAAAGATGTTATTTTAGCTAATTGTCAAATTTTAATAAAAGATGCCAATTTAAAAAAAGGTAAATGGCAAGAAGAGTTTGGCAATCATAATCCTATATTCATAGAAATAGGTATGGGTAAAGGGGACTTTATTATAGAAAATGCCATCAAATATCCTGATGTTAATTTTATAGGAATTGAAAAATATGATAGTGTTTTAGCAAAAGCTATAGGTAAGTTAAACCATGATATAAAAAATTTACGTTTTGTTAGGATGGATGCTATTGATATATCTGATATATTTGATAAAGAAATTAGTAGATTATATTTAAATTTTTCTGATCCATGGCCTAAAGATAGACATGCAAGAAGAAGATTAACTAGTGAAGTATTTTTGGAGAAGTATGAAAATATTTTTAAAGATACAAAAGAAATTCATCAAAAAACAGATAATAGAAATTTATTTGAATATTCGCTAATAAGTTATAATTTAAAAGGGTATAAGATTGAAGATATATCATTAGACTTACATAATAGTAATAGAGAAAATATTATTATGAGTGAATATGAAAAGAAATTTATCAAAAAAAATAATATCATTTATTATGTCGTAGTAAAAAAATAGTGTCTATTTTACAAAAAAAGTGATAAAATGATATTAAACATAATGATTGTTTGATATAATTAAATATAGAGTAGGTGTGTTATGAAGAAAATTGTATTTTTGCTATGTGTCCTACTTTTAACTGGATGTACAATAGAAAGAGTGAATTATACTAATATAGATGACTTGTTAGATGATGTATTAACTAATGAAGTTAGTTTGTCAAATTCTTATTTTGAAGGATACAAATATTATATACCTAAAGGATTAAGATTAGTTAGTAAAAAAGGTTATAATGTTAGATTAATAAGCGGTAAAGTTAAATACTATTTGTTTGTGGATGTTATTGCTTATTATAACAAGGTAGAAGCAGAATTTGAACCTAGTCAAGCATATTATTTTAAAGAATTAAATTATAATAATAAAAAAGGTTATATACAAATTACAGAGAGTAATGGTCAATATTTTATAGAAATGTTGTATAATTATGCCAAAATAGAAACTATCGTAGAAAAGAAAGATTTAGAAAAGGCTATTATGAATTCTTGCTCAATACTATCGTCAATTCAATTTAATGATAAAGTTATTGAGACTTTGATCGGTGAAAATGCTTTGAATTATCAAGAGACAATTTTTGATATATTTGGACCTCACCAAGATGATGACGAATATCTGTAAGAAAATTAATGACAAAGTTTACGAATAGGAGAGTGTTACAATGGGAGTATTAGACAAAATAAAGAATATCTTTTTTGAAGAAGAGTATGTGGAAGTTGAAGAACCAAAAGTAAAAAAAGAAACAAAACAAGAAAAAGTACCAGTAGCAAAGAAAATTGATTTACCAGAAATAAAAAAAGATGTTCCCAAAGAAGAAAAGATAGAAGAGACTATTGTAGAGGAACCAGAAATAGTTGAAGAAAATATTGAAGAACCAAAGTTTAAGTTTCCAATGGTATTTGAAGAAGATGACTTTAAAGAAGAAGTAATAGAGGAAAAATTTAATGAACCAGAGGTTGAAAAGAAGCCAATAGAAATGCCACGTGAAGAAGTAAAATATCATTATGAAAATGAAAGAGTTCCATTATATGAGGGTCGTGAAGAAAAAAAAGAAAAAGCAATATTTAAACCTACTCCTATTATTTCACCGATATATGGAATTTTAGATAAAAATTATAAAAAAGATGAAATTGTTACCAAAAAGCCAGTTATATTGTCTTCGGCATCATCTAAAAAGATGGATTTTGATCGAGTAAGGCAAAAAGCTTATGGTGATTTAGCTAGTGATATTACAGAATCAATGTTAGATGAAGAAACCAAAAATAAACAAGAAGATACAATAGTAAAAAAAGAAGAGGATTCTTCAAAAACGAAAGATATTAATATAAACTTAAACCATGAAAAAGATACAGAAGAAGAAAATACTTTTTATGATTTAAATGTAAATTCTCCGGCAGTTAATAAAGTAACAGTTGGAGATGCGGAAGAATATTTTAATGATTTAGGGTTAGAATATAACGTAGATTATAAAGATAACAGCATAGAAAAAGCAAGTGGAAGAAGAAGTGATAGTAAAAAAGAGGATACAGAGGATGCACCTTTAGAAAATAATTTATTTGATTTATTAGAATCCATGTATGAAGATAAGGAGGAGGAATAAACAGAATGGCATTATTAGAAAGTGTATTACCAGTATTATTATATTTTTTAGGTTCTATTCTTATAATCGTTTTAATAATATTAGTAATAAAGTTAATTAAAACAATTGATAGAGCTAATCAATTGCTTGACGATGTTGAAGCTAAAGTTCAATCATTAAACGGATTATTTCATGTAATTGATGGCATATCAAGTACAATGTCAACGGTTGGTAATCGTATTGTTGATGGTGTTACAGGAATTATTTCTTCATTTGTTCAAAAAAGAAAGAAGAAAAAAGAAAATAAGGAGATGGATAATTATGACTAAAAGTAAAGAGAAAAAAGGATTTGGTAAGTTTTTAGCAGGTGCTGCTATAGGTGCTGGATTAGGAATTTTATTTGCACCTAAAAAAGGTAGTGAAACAAGACATGATTTAAAAGTTAAATTAGATGAACTAACTGCTAAATTAAAAGGAATTGAAGCTAAAGACGTAAAAAAAGCAATAGAAGGAAAGATTTCAGAAATAAAAAAAGAATTATCTGAATTAGATAAAGAAAAAGTTTTAAAAATTGCTAAAGAAAAAGGTAAGGCATTAAAACAAAAAAGCCAAGAATTAGTTGATTTAGCAGTAGCTAAAGGTACTCCTGTATTACAAAAAGCTGCAGAAGAAGTAAGAGAAAAGACTATTGATGTAATTAAAGAAGTATTGGATAAATTAGAGAAAAAAGAGAAATAAGAGTTGTATAAACTCTTTTTCTATGTTAAAATATGGTCATAAATGACGTAGAAAAATGATAGTAGATATTTATTTTTTAAATAGAGAGTTAGTGGCTGGTGAAAACTAATTAAATTTTAAATATCGAATTACACATTTGGAGTTAATCGTTTACTCGCGTTAAGAGAAAAGAGCATAATACTATTATGAAATAAGGTGGTACCACGGGTTATCTCGTCCTTAGTTTATAATAGTTTTTATTTTAGGAGGATATTATGGAACTATATGATGATTTAATGTGGCGAGGATTAATTAAAGATATTTCAAGCCCAGAATTAAAAGATAAGTTAAATAACGAGAAATTGACTTTTTATTGGGGAACTGATCCAACTGCTGATAGTTTACACTTAGGACACTATTCTTCGCTAGTGACTGCTAAAAGATTAGCTAAGTATGGACATCATCCTGTTTTATTGGTTGGGGGTGCTACGGGATTAATTGGTGATCCACGACCTACTAGTGAACGTGAAATAATAAATAAAGATGTCGTTTTAAAGAATTTAGAAGGTATTTCTAAGCAAGTTAATAAATTATTTGATGGGAAAGCAGAAATAGTAAATAATTATGATTGGACTTATAATATAAGTATATTAGATTTTTTAAGAGATGTTGGTAAATACATAAATGTTAATTATATGTTGGATAAAGACATTATAAGAAGAAGATTAGAGACTGGTATAACTTTTGCTGAATTTGCTTATACTTTAATTCAAGGGAATGACTTTTTACATTTATTTGAAGAAAAAAATTGTACATTGCAGGTAGAAGGATCTGATCAATGGGGAAATATTACTACAGGTATAGATCTAATACGTAAAAAATTAGATAAGACCGCTTATGGTTTTACCATGCCTTTAATTTTAGACAAATATGGTAATAAATTTGGAAAAAGTGAAGGTAATGCTTTGTGGTTAGATAAAGACAAAACTTCTTCATATGAGTTATATCAATATTTAATTAATGTTGATGACAGTATGGTTATTCATTATTTAAAAGTATTTACTTTTCTTTCTAAAACAGAAATTGAGGAATTGGAAGAAAAAAATAGAAACCATCCTGAATTAAGAGAGGCTCATAAAGCTTTAGCAAGAGAAATTATTACTGATTTACATGGTAAAGAAGAGTTTGAGGAAGCTGTTAAAATTAGTGAAGCATTATTTTGTGAAAACGTTAAGAATTTAACTAGCAATCAAATAGAAATTGGATTTAAAGGAGTACCAACGTTTGAGCTTAATGAAGATAAAAAATTGATAGATGTTCTTGTTGATTTTTCTATAACGTCATCTCGAAGAGAAGCAAGAGAATTATTAAATAATGATGCTATAAGCATTAATGGAGAAAGCGTATCAGATGAAAATAAACTTATAAATTCTGATATAGCTATTGATAACCAATTTATTGTTATAAGAAGGGGTAAGAAAAAATATTATTTGATTAAAGTAAAATAATATGTGTTTGTTGTGCAACAGAAATGTTGCTTTTTTTATTGCAAAATCCCTAGGGGGG
>CANQDV010000050.1 GCA_947593955.1 uncultured Bacilli bacterium
AAAATTTTTTTCAAATCAATTTGTGCCTTTCAGAGGACTGAAAGGACGATAGAAAGGAATGTTAGTTAATTATGGAAGATTATGATGTTTTAGCAGGAAGATGGCCTAAAAAATATGATGAAATGATGATTGTTTTGTCAGAACCTAATTCTATTTCAGATTTGCTTGTTTATACACTTGGCCTTCGAGATACAGAAGAACTTACCAAAATGGTTACAAGTATTATGAGTGGCGAAGCAGTTGATATTAAAAATGAACCTTTGATTTTTACTTATGAAGATTTAATGAATATAGATTTAAGATTAATAATGGCATCAGATACTTATAAATATAATTCTAAGTATGATGTATATGAAGATATGACAGCAGATGATGCTTATATGAAAAAATTATATGATAATGCTATTAAATTAAAAATAGTAGGTATAGTAAGTCCAAAAGAGGGAGTAACTTCTATGTCTTTAAATCCTGGTGTTGTCTATACTTCTGATTTAATAGATTATATTATTGATGATGCAAGTGAAACAGATGTTGTAAAAAGACAGTTAAAAAATAGTGAAATAGATGTTTTTTCAGGAAAAAGATTTGATAGTAAGACAAATGATTTTGATTTTGAATTTTCTGATTTAGTTAAAGTTGATAACGCAAAATTACAAAGTGCATTTAATATAAATATCAATCAAAAATCATTAGAACAACAAACCAAAAATTATATGAATGAAATAACAAATTCTATAACTACTGATATTACTCCTGCTAGAGATTTATTTAGTAATAATTTAAAAACATTTGCAAATGAAATACTTAATGAAGTAAATGAAAATATAACAGTAGATGATATTGATAATTTGGTAAATAATTATCTAGGTACTTATAATGTTGGAAATGCTTTATCTAATATGGAAAAAGAATATGTAATCCCTAAAGATTCATTAAAAGCGACATATAGTAGTTTATTAAACGGATTATTAAAAATATATGTACCTCTTTATAGTGAAATAACAACCCCTTCAATTCCTGAAGAGGAAGAAGATTCAGATTCATCACTAGATAATGAAATACAATTAAATCCAATAATAGAGGAGTTAAAAAACAAAACCGTTTCTGAATTTATGAATAATGCTGCAATAGTTAGTACTAATGAAACAATGGCAAGAACTATGACTGAGGCAAAAGTGAAAAAAGAAGTATTAACTAAAGTAGGAGAATTAACTACTAATTTAACAAATAGTTTTGCAACATCCTTTAATGTTGATCAAGATAAAATAACTTCTGCTTTTACACTTAACTTTGGTGAAGATGAACTTGCAAGAGTAGTAAGTGCAATGATGAATCCAACAGAAACAACACAAAAATCTAATTTGATTTCTTTGGGTTATCAGGATATAGAAGAGCCAACATACATCTCAATATATTTCAATAGTTTTGAAGGTAAAGATTATTTTCTATCATTTATAGATGATTATAATAAGAGTGTAGATAAGGAAAAAGAAATAAATTATTCAGATACAACAGGAATCTTAATGTCATCTGTTAAAACTATTGTCAATGCTGTAAGTTATGTATTAATAGCATTTGTATCTATTTCGCTTGTAGTATCTAGCATAATGATTGGTGTTATAACTTATATATCTGTTTATGAAAGAACAAAAGAAATTGGAATTTTAAGAGCAATTGGTGCTTCTAAAGGAAATATTTCTTCAATATTTAATGCTGAAACATTTATTATTGGCTTATTATCAGGTTTGTTTGGAATAGGAATTTCTTATTCATTAATACCTATAATTAATAGTGTATTGCATCACTTTACAGGAAATATTCCATTATCTGCATCTTTACCATTTAATAACGCTTTAATATTAGTTGTATTATCAATTATATTAACTTTGATTGGTGGTTTAATACCAGCAAAAGCAGCATCTAAAAAAGATCCTGTGGAGGCCCTTAGAAGTGAATAAAAAGAAAAGTGAAATAAATGATGCAAAACTATATAGATTTTTACGCCCATTAATTAGCTTTTTTACAAAAATTGTTTTTAGACCAAATTATATCGGTTTAGAAAATGTACCTTCGGACAAAGCAATAATATTAGCTGGAACGCATACAAATAATTTTGATTGTCTTTTACTAATTAGTTCTACAAAAAGAAGCATTCATTTCTTAGCTAAAGATGAGTTGTGGCAAGGACCTAAAAAGATTATTTTTGCTAATATGGGCTTGATTCCTGTTAATAGAAGAAGTAAAGATCATAATGCTATAATTCAAGCAGAGAAATATTTAAAAAATGATTGTGTAATTGGTATATTCCCAGAAGGAACAACTGAAAAAGGACTAGGATTACTTCCTTTTAAAAAAGGAGCTGTAAAAATGGCAAGTGATACTGATAGCGAAATCATTCCATTTGCTATAATTGGAAATTATAAACCATTTAAAAAAGGATTAACAATTATTTTTGGTAAACCTTATAAAATAAAAAATCAAGATTTAGAATACGAAAATAATATATTAAGGGATAAGGTTCAAGAATTAATAAAAGTAGGAGAAGATTATGGGGAAGATAAATGATTTTTTCTTTAAACTATTTAAGAAAAAAAGTTTAAAGAAACCGTGGTTAGATTATTATTCAAGAGAAGAACAAACTATAAAATTTACCAAAAAATCAATTTATGATTATATGGTAGATGAAGTTGGTAATGATAAGGATTTTATTGCCTTAAATTATTTTGAAAATAGAATTAGTTATAATGACTTTTTCAAATCAATTAATAAGTGTGCAAGAGCATTACGAGAATTTGGTGTTAAAGAAAAAGATGTTGTTACTATTTGTATGCCAAATATGCCAGAAGCAATTTATATTTTCTATGCTTGTAATAAAATAGGTGCAGTTTCCGATATAATTCATCCACTATCTAGTCCTGAACAAGTAAAATTTTATTTAAAAGAATCTAAATCAAGATTTTTATTTTTAGTAGATTTTAATTACGATAAAATGAAAGATATTATTCCAGAAACACTTGTATATAAGACAATTCTTGTGTCACCAAAAGAAAGTATGCCAATTGGTTTAAGTATTGGATATTCTTTAACAAGAGGTATTAAAACTAAAAAACCAAGATTAATTGATAGTTCATACATGGACTGGAAAAAATTTATGAGTTATGGTAACTCTAATTTAAGAGAATATCATGCAAAAATGAGTAGTGAAGATTTAGCATTAATATTACATAGTGGTGGAACTACTGGAACTCCTAAAGGAATAATGATTTCTAATTATAGTTTCAATGCTATTGCTCAACAAAGTGCTGTTAATGTTATAGATGTTAGACCAAAAGATAAAATAGTTACTGTTTTGCCTATTTTTCATGGATTTGGATTAGGTATTTGTATCCATACACCTTTATGTCTTAAAGTTGAAACTATTTTAATGCCCGAATATAGTGCTAACAGATTTTATAAAATTTGGAAAAATGATAAACCTCATGTAATATTAGGAGTACCTACTTTATGGGAAGGAATGATGTCAAATAAAAAATTTGATGATGTAGATATGTCCCAATTAAAATATATTATAAGTGGTGGTGATTATCTTTCTATTCAAGCTGAAACAAGAATCAATAATTTTTTACACAAACATGGTGCAAAAGTTAATATTTTAAAAGGATATGGGATGACGGAAAGTGTTGCTGCAACTGCTTATACTTTTCCAGGTACTAATGAACCAGGATGTATTGGAATTCCAATGGTTGGTAATAACTATAAAATTTGTAATCCAGAAACAATGGAAGACCTTCCATTTGGTGAAGAAGGAGAAATATGTGTAAATGGTCCAACTCTTATGATGGGTTACTTAAATAATAAAAAGGAAACAAATCAAGTTATCAAAATTCATAAAGATGGTAAAAAGTGGTTGCATACTGGAGATATTGGATACATTTCTCCCAATGGAATAGTTTATTTTACTTCAAGATTAAAAAGAATGATTGTTGTATCAGGGTTTAATGTATATCCGTCAATGATAGAGAAAGTGATATTAAAACATAAAGATGTAGATAAAGTATGTGTAATAGGTATTCCACATCCATATAAAATTCATGTTCCTAAGGCATTTATAGTTTTGAAAAATGGAGTTAAATCATCATCAAAATTAAAAAGAGAAATTAAAGAATTATGTGAAAATGAACTTGCTGCATATTCCATTCCAAAATATATAGAATTTAGAGATGATTTACCAAAAACATTGTATAATAAAACTGATTATAAATTATTGGAAGATGAAGAGGTACAAAAATATGAAAAAGAAAAGGAAATTAAGCACATGGGGGATATAAATTATTTAAACCAATATTAGGATTTATATTTAAATTGTATTATAAACCTATAATTATTAATAAAGAAGTGATACCTGAAACTGGTCCAATAATTATTTGTGGAAATCACATGCACATTTATGATCAATGCCCAGTTATTATTTCTACTAAAAGAGTTATTCATTATATGGCAAAGAAAGAATATTTTGATGGTAAATTTAGTTGGTTTTTCAAGATAACAGGATGTATCCCTGTTAATCGTGAAATTAAAGATACCAATGCTACTAATCTTGCTTTAGATGTTCTTAGTAACAATGGAGTAGTTGGTTTATTTCCAGAAGGTACAAGAAAAAAGACTGAAGAATTTTTATTACCGTTTAAATTTGGTGCAGTATCAATGACCAAAAAGACAAATGCAACAATTGTTCCTTTTGGAATATCTGGTAAGTATAAAAAAGGTGAAAAATTAGTAGTTAGATTTAGGAAGCCATTTAAAGTTGGTGATATGTCTTTAGAAGAGGCAAACAATCTACTTTATGAAGAAATTAAGAGTTTAATGGGAAATAATCTAAAAGAATATTTCTAAAACTCTTAATTTTTTTTAATAATTTAATAATAATTATTTAATTTTTTCTTTCTATAATGTAGATATATGGAGGTCTTTATAAATGAGAGGTAAAGTAATAAAGTTTAGCGATAAATTAGGATATGGTTTTATAAAAGCTAAAGAGTATGAAAAAGATATATTTGTTCATTATTCGGCTATTAGGCAAAAAGGATATAAAACACTAAGTAGAGGAGAATTAGTAGATTTTGATTTTGATAAAGATGCTGTAAAAGCATTGAATGTAAGGAAAGTAGGTAGGGGGCATAATATAATAAGAAAATCATATACCATACGAGGTGACTAATTTATGGATTATTACAAAATGTATGTGGGAAATGAAGGAAAGTATGTAAATATCAATAACCAAAAATTCAAAAAAATTATTGAACTTTTCGGGATAAAGACGGGAATAATTAAATTAGATGTGATAAGGAATTATCAAGATGATTATCCGTATGTAGAGTTATACTATCAACTCAGAGATTTTATATTAACAAAGCATCCAGAGTATACTTCGTTATTTTATGAAATGTTAAATCAAGCTGGATTTTCAATGGATGATGATATATTTTTAGCTATGAGAACTATTGGCAGCTTATCAGATTCAACAATTGATAAAAATATTAAAGATTATTTTCTTTTATCACCATATATTGATAATATAACAGTTTCAAATGGTAAATTTAATATTTATAGTAATAAATTTGGAGAATATTCTTTTTATTCCACATATCATTATTTAAAAAATAATGTAGATGCAATGGATATTTTAAAAAATTACAGGGTTCAAAGTTATTGCCATCATGCTTCTTGGGAACTTATAAAATATCTTGATGATGCAAATTTAGTTACTTGTTTATTACCATCATATTTTGATGGAAATTATTATCATACAATAATTCTTGATGAAAAAGGATTCTACATTGATGTGGCTTCTGGATGTGTTTATGATAAAGAAACAGGAGAAAAAATATTTGCGAATAAAATAGTATCTGATATAAAAAAGCAAGATTTATATTCGTTATTAGAAATTACAAAACGAGAAGAAAGTGAAGAATCTAAAAAAGAAAAAATACCACCAGCGCTTCTTTTGGCTTTACATAATCAAAGCAAAGGAGTTAGTATAAGAAGATAGAAAATGGAAAAAGTAAAACGATTATATTATAACAATAAAAAGTTTATTCATAGTTCTTTTATTTCAATTATTTGTACTTGTATAAGATTTACCATTTATTTTCTCGTCTTATGGATAACTACTGGTAAATACATATTAGCTAATTTTATTTCATACATTATCTCATTTACTATTTTATTTTATTGTAATCAAAAATTATTTAAATCAAAACCAAATACAAAAAAAGAAGAAATAAAACAATTACTTTCATTTGTGTTATTTAGAGTAATTGGATTTGTTATTGATTCAATGCTTTTAGCAATATTTATTGAGATATTATATTTTTCAAATTTAATATCCAGAATATTAAGCTCACTTATAACTTTTATTTATAATTATAAAGTGAATAAAATATGGAATTTAAAATTTAGAATTCAAAACAGTAATATTTAGATAGTAAGTAATATGGTATAATAATTATATATAAGAAGGTGATAATTTTGAAAAAAGTTTTAATAGTTGATGATAATACTGATATATCAGAACTTATATCTTTAATATTAAAAAAAGAAGATATTGATTCAAAAATAGTTAATAATCCTCTTGAAGTTCCAGAACTAATAAAAAATGAACATTTTGATTTAATTTTATTGGATATAATGATGCCTGAAATGTCTGGAACAGAGTTATGTTCTAAAATTAGAGATGATGTAAATATTCCTATTATTTTTTTGACAGCAAAAAATGAGCTTTTAGATAAAATGCTAGGATATGAAATAGGTGGAGATGATTATATTACTAAACCATTTGATAATACAGAACTAGTGTTAAAAATTAAATCACATTTACGACTTAAAGATCGTTCAAAACAAAATAATAATAAAAAAACAATAGTTATTGGTGATTTAGTCTTAGATAAAGAAAGTTTTGAGGTTAAACAAAATGGTGTAAAATTAGATCTCACAACAAGAGAATTTGAATTATTAAAGTATTTTATGGAAAACGCTGGAATAGCCCTTTCTAAAGAGCAAATCTTTGAAGCAGTATGGGGAAGTGAATATGGTGATGTTGGTACTGTGGCAGTCAATATTAAAAGTTTGCGAGATAAATTGAAAGATAATGATAAATATATTATAACTGTTTGGGGATATGGTTATAAATTTTTGAGGAAAAGCAATGAAGAATAGGCGACTGGAAAAAAGATTTATATTTGCTGTTATTATTGGAAGTATTGCTAATATTATAACATTAGTATTGTGGCTTATATTTAGAATAAATCCTATAATTCCTAAAGTTGAAACTTTAAAATCAGAAATATTTAATAATGAAATAGAAGAAAAGTATGATTCTTATGAAGATATGTTAATAGATATAAATATGACAGCAGAAAAACATGATTTAATTATAAACATTGAGAATACATCTGGAAAAACTTTAACAGATAATAAAATAAAAATGGATGTTCCTTTAATAACAAAAATGATAGAAACAGCAGATGATACTTATTTGATAAAAATATATTTTGATAATCATAGCAATGTATCAAGAGCAATACTAGAATTAATTACTATGCAAATAATAATAGTAATTATAATTCTTCTTATAACGTTTATATATACAAGACAAATTGTTTTAAAACCAATTAATACCTTAATAGATGATATTAGAAATTATAAATTTGGTAAAAAGCCAAAAAAAAGGCCATTAAATACAGAATTCGATTTGATTGCAAATGAGTTTGCCAATTTAACTGATAGATTGGATGAAGAAAAAGCTGAACAAACTAGAATTATTGCAAGTATTTCTCATGATATTAAAACTCCTCTTACTTCTATTATTGGTTATTCTAATTTATTAAAAGACCAGAATTTAAGTAAAGAATCTAAAAAATATAATGAAAAGATAAATGAAAAAGCCATAAATATTAAAGATATATTATCAACTTTTGATGATTATTTATTAAATCAAGAAAAGATTGAATTAAAACCTACTTTAGTACAAGTTAAAGACATTGTAAATGAATTAAATAATGATTATAAAATAGAATTAGATAATAATAATATTGCATTTATGGTAACTACAAGTATTCCAGAAGAATATCTTAATGTTGATGTATTAAAAATAAAAAGAATTTTTTCTAATATGATTTCTAATAGTGCAAGATATTTGAAAGATGGTGGGGAGATATTAATTGATATTTCTCCTAATAAAGAATATATAAAATTTACTGTTAAAGATAATGGACCAGGTGTAAACGAAAAAATAATAGATAAAATATTTGATCCATTGTTTACTACTGATAATTCAAGAAAAATATCTGGGTTAGGTTTATCTATTTGTAAAGAATTTATTGAAATGCATGGTGGAACATTAAAAGCATATAATAATCATGGTTTAACGTTAGAATTTTTAATACCTAAGTATAAAAAAGAAAAAAATAAAACGAAAAAATAACTGGTTAACTAGTTATTTTTTTTATGAAAAGAACATATTTTAATAATTCTTAATAAATTCATAAGAAAATAATAAATATAATTTAATACAATCATTATGAGGTGAAAGAAAATGGAAATAAAAATTATTGGAAAAAATTCAAGTAATAGAATGAAACTAATGAAAAATATAGAAAGGGTATCATCTAATATTGAAGAAAAAATAGATATAATATTATTGGAAGATGAAAAATTTTTAGATAAATATAATGTTACTAATTCTCCAGCGTTAGTTATAGCTGAAAAGGTTGTAAGTCAAGGGAAAGTGCTAAATGAAAAAGAAATAAAAAATTATATTAGATTACTTAGTTAGAAAGGGTATAATATGAACTATTATTTTATATCTTATGGTTTGACATTACTTGCATTTTTTTTGTCAATGATAGCTCAGATATTTGTTACAACTACATATAAAAAATACAATGGTTATAAAAATGAAAGAAATATAACTGGAGCTGAAGCAGCAAGAGAGATATTAAATAAAAATTCTTTGAATAATATAAAAGTAGTTGAAATAGGTGGATATTTAACCGATCATTATGATCCAAGGAAAAAAGAGATTCGATTATCATCTAATAATTATCGAGGAACTTCTATTTCTAGTGTTAGTGTTGCTTGTCATGAATGTGGTCATGCCATACAAGATAAA